>NZ_JAMYMZ010000009.1:0-210570 GCF_040318825.1 Mesorhizobium sp. M1006 | reverse complement strand
CATGTCGTCAGTTCCCTCGGTTGGGGTAGTCACGCACTGGCGCCACTGTCGTTCAAGGCGGCGACCTATTCGGGCGTGTTCACGCTTCTTCCGCTGCTGACAGGCATTGGCCGTGAACACCACGGCGAGATCATGCGGGAGGCCGCGCGGCTGGCCGAGGCTGGCAAGCTTGTCCCGATCGTCGACCCGCGTCTCTTCACACTCGAAACAGCGAGCGACGCCTACGCTGCCATCGAAGATGGCAATGCCCAGGGCAAGCTGGTCGTCGACATAGACGTCTGATGCGGAACGTCGAAGCGGGCTGTTCCGGGACCGTGACAGCCTCCCAGACGACGTCTCCGTTCACGGATCCCAAGAACCTAAAAGGAAAACATCATGCCATATATTCGCGTTACGTTGGTCGACAACGTCTTCTCCGCCGAGGAGAAGCATGAAATGGCCAAGGCCCTCACAGACGTCATGGTTCGCTTCGAAGGTTCCGAGGCGTTTCGCGAAGTAGTGTGGGTCTTGATCGAGGAACTCCACACCGATGGCTGGCACATTGGCGGACGCCCGTTCGAAGGTCCGAAGTCTCTGATGGGCATGCTCGAACGAAGCAAGACGGTTTACGAGTCGATTGACGGAAATCCCGCGACGCGGGAGGAATTTGCTCGGTTGGCCCCACCCATATCTGCGTGACGGGCGGCGTGGATGCTCAAGAATCCCACGATTCGAGCCGGCGCTTGCATTCCCGGCTCGAATATATCGCGCCTCCCATGGCGCCCCGCCTCGATCTGCTGCATATGAAATCGCATGAAGATGGGCGATCTTCGTGAGAATCCATGCGAGCACGTTTGAGTATCAAGGATGGAATGGAGCGATCTAAAGATATTTCTGGCTATTTCCCGCGAGGGCACTTTGGGCGCAGCAGCGCGCCGACTTGGGCAGACGCAGCCGACAATGGGTCGGCGATTGCGCGCGCTGGAAGAGGCTGTCGGCCATACGCTTTTCCAACGCAACTCCGACGGTTTTGTTCTGACCGACGAAGGTCAAGCGGTGCTCGGCCATGCCGAAAAGATCGAGGAAGAGGCGCTCGCCTTCGAGCGGCGGCTTGCCGGCGCCGAGGCGCATCTCGAGGGCAACTTGCGCGTTTCGTCGTCGGATTGGTTTGGTCACATCATGCTGGCTCCCGTTCTAGCCGAGTTTGGCCGCCGGCATCCGAAGCTATGCGTGGAGTTGCTCACCGACGCGCGCCTCTACAGCCTTCCCCGGCGAGAGGCCGATCTGGTGTTTCGGATTACCCCATTCAGCGATGTGGAAGTGATCTCGCGTCGACTGATGCACATTCCCTATGCGCTCTACGCACCAGCAGGCATGGCCTCCCCGTTGCTGGGAGACGGTGCGGGCGCGCGTTTGATCACCATGGATATGGCATACGCAGAAATGCCCGACGCAGTGTGGCTTAAACAGAAGCTGCCTAACGCTGAAGTCTGCCTGCGCAGCAACAATCGCGAGGTCCAGGCGCAGCTTTGTGCGCAGGGCGCCGGGCTTGCGGTTTTGCCGAGGCCACTGGGCGACCGCACGCCTGGGCTCGCAGCGATAGACATCGGCGAAACGCCACCCGGCCGGGATACCCATGTGGGCTACCACCGGGACTTACGGCGGCTCGCACGGTTACGAGCCTTGCTCGACCTAGTCATAGAGCGGCTCGCAAATTGATCTCTCGTCGATTCCATTCAGTGCACGTCGATGTCGTCGCGTCGAAGCGACGTTCTTGCGCGGCCTGTTCGAACCGGCGCAGGCGCTTCACGTCGCGCAGAGGGGGAGCGCCAAACAGACGCCGGAACTCACGATTGAATTGCGTCGCGCTTTCGCAGCCCAATTGAAATGCCGAGACGTTCCCCTCGATGCCCGCCGACGTTGTTCTGCCAGGGTTCGCGTGCGTCGGCGACGAGCTGCTGGTCCGGGTGGACATCGAGGCATTGCCGTAGGGTGATGTGCTACGCCTGGTCGATGTTCTGGACGTTGTACGCGACGCGTTGCGCTTCGCCCAAAAGCTGCTGCGTGCGCTGGACAGACTGCTGGAACTGTAGAGAGACGAGAACGGCAGGTTCGTAAAGCTAGTCTAGTTATTCGAGATCGGCGTCAATGCGAACGATCAGCCCGGCGGCATTAACCGAGATGTCAAGAAGGCCGGTCTCGTGACCAAAGTCTCCGGTGAAATTGACCCGCACGCGCGCTTGGCCGGCGCCGATGCCGTCGATCGAGAGGAAGCGGGTGACCGTGTGATAGCCTACGAAATACCGCTCGATGTAATCGCGGACGCCGGCATGACCGTCGAATCGGTGGCCGGTCGACGGGTCGTCGATCACCGCATCTGGCGTGAACAAGGTCACCGCCGCGTCGGCGTCGAACGCGTTGGTTGCCGCGATCAGCGCATCTGCCGCTTTGCGCAAGGTGTTGGCGGTCATCGCTTTAGCTCCCGTGCTGCCAGCTCTTGAAGACGAATTCGAGGCTGCAACCGTCCAGGTCTCTGACCTGCGCCGCATAGTAGCGGGGATCGTAGTGCAGCTGCGGTCCCTGTGCGTTGATCTTGGTCGCACCGGCCGCCAAAGCTTCGGCATGGGAGGCATTCACCATCGCTTCAGAATCGGCGGCGAAACCGACATGCACCGCGCCGGGTGCTGCCGAGCCCTCCCTCAGCCAGAAGAACATCCGGCCCTTGGCGCCGAAGCCCTTGAGGTCGGGATGCCCCGCCGGTCCGTCCTTACCGTCGTAGTCGAGGCGGTCGGTGACCCCGAGCATAGGAAGTGGCCTTTCGCAAAAGGCGATCGACCGCGCCGTATCATTTACTGTCAGGAGCACATGATCGAGCATGTGAGCTTCCTCAAATCATGTAGCCGCCGCCAATTTCGATGTTCTGGGCGTTGATCCAGCGGTTCTCGTCTGACAGCAGGCTGGCGACCATGCAGCCGACATCGTCCGGTTCGCCGACGCGACCGAGCGCAGTCTGCCCGGCGAGTAGCGCCTCGAATTCTTCGCTTAGCCCACCGCCAAGCTCGGTGCGGATGGGCCCCGGCGCGATCGAGTTGGCACGGATGCGGCGCTCGCCGAATTCCTTGGCCATGTAGCGCGTCAGCACCTCGAGGCCGCCCTTGAAGGAGGCGTAGGGCGCAACGCCGGCGGTCGCGACGCGGCTGGTTGCGCTGGTGACGTTCACGATCTGACCGCCATCGGCGATCAGGGGAAGCAGGGCCTGCGTGAGAAAGAATGGCCCCTTGAGATGCACGCGGAACAGTCCATCGAACTGCTCTTCGGTCACCGAGGCGATGGGGTTATAGAGCCCGTACCCCGCATTGTTGACGAGGAAATCGAAGGTCTTTCTGTTCCAGGTCCTTGCCAGCGCTTCGCCGACTGCGTCGCGAAACGCAAGGAACGCCGAACTGTCGCTGACGTCCAGCTTTATGGCGACTGCCTTGCCGCCATCCGCTACGATCGCCTTGCCGACCTTCGCTGCCGCATCCGGATTGCTGTTGTAAGTCAGGATGACACCCATGCTGCGCCTGGCGCACTGGATCGCGACGCTGGCGCCGAGGCCGCGGCTGCCGCCTGTGATGATGACGATGCTCATTTGGTGCTCCTTGGATTTGCTGACCAGGTGATAGGCGCGGGGGATCGCGGCCGCTCGCACGATCCTACTCGGATCTTGCCTATTTCTGCTTCCCTGTTGATCGGCGTGCACCGCTGTGAAACAACGATGCCCATGGGCACGCAGCTTCAGGAACTCAGGCAGCTGGCTTCTCGCGCGGAAAACCGCCGCACGGAGACGGGCATTCCGCGTGTCGCCATGGTTCAGGGCGACATACCGGAACATCAGCTTGCCGCCGTCTACGATCCCATGGTCAATCTGATCCTGAGAGGGTCGAAGACGATGACGGTCGGCGATCGGACGTTTCGCTACGATCCCGCGACCTATTTCGTGATGTCGGTCGATCTGCCGGCGGTTGGCTCCGTGCACCCATCTGAAAACGGAGAACCCTATCTGGCGATCAGCCTGACTCTGGAGCCGGCGATCGTCGCCAACCTGCTGGCCGACCTGCCCAAACCTGCTGGAGGTGAGCTCTACAGACCCGGCTTCTCCGTCGCGCCGGTCACACCGGACCTGCTCGACTGCTGGCTTCGCATGCTGCGCTTGATGGAGCGTCCGAACGAGATCGCAGCCCTGGCGCCTGCCTACGAGCGCGAGATCCTCTTCCGCGTGATGCAGGGGCCGCTCGGCTGGATGCTGCGTGATGTCGCCACGCCTGACACTGCTCTCTCGCGGATCGGGATCGCCATCCAGTGGATCAGGGAGAACTTCGCCAAGCCGTTGCGCGTCGAGGCTTTAGCGGAGATGGCGGCTCTCAGTGTTTCCGCGTTCCACCGCCATTTCAAGGCCGTGACGGCGCTCAGCCCGCTGCAGTACCAAAAGCACGTGCGCTTGCTACACGCCCGATCCCTGCTCATTGCCGGAGAAGGCAACGCCACGTCCGTCGCGTTCGGTGTGGGTTACGAAAGCCCAAACCAGTTCAGCCGCGAATATGCTCGTCAGTTCGGGTTGCCGCCGTCGAGAGATGTGGCGCGATTGCGCCAGAGAGGCCCACGCAACGCCGAACATTTGCTGGCGATCAGCAATGGATGAATGTCGCGGGGCGAACTCGCGGACGACGAAGGACTACACCGTAGGCAGGGCTTCAATTCAATCCTGCTCCGACGTGGAGATGATATCCTTGTCGAGTCACATTCTTTTTTCTGACACGCAAAGGGTGAGCGATAGGGGAGGGCACAGCAGGCCTCACAACGCGACCTTCACTTCGCGCGCCTGGCCAAGCGGTTGTTTGAAGGTGAAGGACGTTCACGCGCCGGGGATGGCGGACCGAGCCGTGACGGTATAATTCCGGGAGGAATCGTGGGCGGCGTAGTCTGGCGTAGAGGCGGCGGTGCGGGCCAAGGAGTGATGTCGCCGCCGCGCCTGCCGATAGATGGCGGAACCATAATTTCCGCGATATGCCAGAAAAAACCAATGATTTCAAAAGCCGGTACTTTTGGCGGTCTATATGACGGTATGCAGAAACCGAAAAAACATTTTGTGAAGCGAATTCAAGTTCTTAAGTTAACGATTGATAATCGAGTGGGAGTGACGAGGAGTACTGCGGAGTAGAAGAGGATAGAGCAGCACGTTTAAGGCGATGTTGGCTCGGCGATAATAGTCAATAGTCCCAGCCCCCGGCCACCCGGCGACGGCATAGACGAAGCATCTGGCCGATCGGCGAATGTCTGGAACGAACGTCCCACAGAGAAGGGTGGAGCAGCCTAGCCTTGCTGGGTTTGACACCCGGGGTCCGCGGCAACTGCCACCGGCGAGGCGTTGCATCTGCCGGCCACGTATCCTTTCGCTGGGTTCATCCGTCTTAGCTGTTCATGGGCACGGTCATCCTTGACATCGCCCTCCTGGACGAATTGGAGCGTGACAAATGAACAGCAAGCAGAGCCTAGCGAACAAGATACACTACGAAACGCTCGCGGAGGCTTTTCGCAGCGGTCGAGAATCGCCACAGGAAGCATCCGAGTGGTCCGTTTTGACGGCAGAACCGGGCGGCGTCGATTACGTCGAGACGAAGGTCGGCGACAAGACCGCGCTGTGGGTTCAGCCAAAAACGGCGGCCAAAGACCGGGTCATGCTTTACCTGCACGGCGGTGGCTATGTCGGCGGATCGATCTGGACCCATCGCAAGATGGTCGGACACCTTGCTAAGGCGATCGGCTGTTACGCTCTGCTCGCTACGTACGACTACGTTTTCCAGAGCAAGTTTCCGCGCCAAATCGAGCAGGCCGTGACCGCGTTCGAATGGCTTGCCGAGCAGGGTGTCGCGCCGAAGCACACCATAGCTGCAGGCGATTCCGCTGGTGCTGGCCTGATCGTTGCGGCGGCGATGAAACTCCGCGATGCGGGACGGCCGCTGCCGGCCGCGATCCTCAGCATCTCTGGCTGGTATGATCTGTCGGCGAGCGGGCACTCCTACGAAAGCAACCGCGAGAAGGACGCCTTCTTCCAGAAGGCGGTCGTGGATATGCTGGTATCGCAAGTCCTTGCAGGGACCGATCCCCGGCATCCACTCGCCAGCCCGATCTTTGCCGATCTGAAGGGCCTGCCGCCGATCTATCTGCAAGTGGGTGGAGACGAAACCCTGCTCGACGACAGCCGAGCGCTCGCCGACCGCGCGAAAGCCGCCGGCGTCGAGATGCGCTTAGACGTATTTCCGGGGATGCTGCACTCGTTCCAGATGATGGCCGGCCGCGCTCCCGAAGCCGACGACGCGATCGCGCGGTTGGCACAATGGGTTCGCCCCAAGCTTGGTCTGGCCGCAACCGCAGCAACACGCGCTGAAGGTCAGGAGGTCGCATGACTGGCAAATTGAAACCAAGATGTGGCAGCTGAAGGACATGCCCGAGCGACCGACCGGCCTGTTCGACGCGCGATATCGCGCCTTCCTCGAGACGGTGTCAGGCGCCCGCGCCCAACTGCATCGCTACTGCGCCCGCATGACGGGCTCACGCCTCGACGGTGAGGATCTCGTGCAGGAGACGCTGTTCGAGGCCTACACGAAGATTGAGACCCTCGACGATGCCCGCCGGCTGAAGCCCTGGCTGTTTCGCATCGCTCACAATCGCTGCATCGACTTTCTGAGGCGACGCGATGTGCGCGAGCGCGCGGAGCACGCCTATTCGGACGACATCGGCGTTGTCTCTGCAGAGCCGGCAGCGACCGATGCACGCCGCGCCATCGAACGGCTGGTTGGCCGCTTGCCGCCCAAGGAGCGCGCCTGCATCCTCTTGAAGGACGTGTTCGACTATTCGCTGGAAGAGACCGCAGAACTCGTGGACTCGACGGTTGGGGGCGTCAAAGCCGCGCTCTCCCGCGGACGGGCGAAGCTCGCCGACTTGCCCGCTGAACCTGCCGGTGAACCGAACCGTCCGCTTGATCCCGACACCGCGCGGCTCTTGCAGCGCTATGTTGACCTCTTCAACCGCCATGACTGGGATGGCGTGCGGAGCCTGACCAGCGCCGATGCTCGGTTGCGGGTCGCCGACTGCTTCGACGGCCTGCTCAGAAGTTCTCCCTATTTCGTCGAATACGAGCGAAACCCGGAGACGTGGACCATGGAGTTGGGGGCGATCGACGGAGAGCCTGTCCTGATCGTGCTCTTCCAGCGAGGCGACCGGTGGCAGGTCGCGTGGCCGGTTCGTGTCCATGTCGCCGGTCGCGTCATCGATCGCATCGAAGATTATTATGCCTGTCCATGGATGTTGGAAAACGCCGCGGAATCCGACCTGAAACTCATGACTGGGCGGGCCGTTTTGGGAAGAGCATAAGGCGACGATTTCTCACTTCTGGCCTGGCGGAGTTACGATGGTGCGTCCTCAACGAAAAATCGTGGCGTGCCTCGGGTCGAGCAGCACGGCGGGCAAGCGCCAGGCATTCGATTGGATGGCGGAGCTCCGCCGGCGGCCGGGCAACGGGCAATTTGAGTTCCGGAATTTTGGCGTCGGCGGCGACTTGGCGTACAATGCGCTGCAGCGGTTGCCGGATGTGCTCGCCTGCCGTCCCGACAAGGTCATCGTCTGGGTCGGCGGGAATGATGTTCTCACGCTCGTGTCACGCAAAGTGCGGCGGTTCTTTGCGTTTTGGAAGCGTCTGCCCCGCACGCCTTCGCCCGATTGGTTCCACGAGAATCTGGCCGAGATAGCACGCAGGCTGAAGCGCGAGACGGCGGCGGACATCGGCCTTTGCTCGCTCCCTCCGATAGGAGAAGCGCCGGATTCGGACGATCCGTTCCAGAGCGAGCTCAACCGGCGGATCAAGGAATATTCTGCGATCGTGGCGGCCATCGCGCACGAGGAACGCTGCGGCTATGTCCCGCTCCATGAGGCGCTCACCGAGGAAGTTCGCGCCTCGCCTGGCCGGGCCTACACGGCGTTCAACTTTCTTCCATTCTATCGCGATGCTTTTCGCGTACTGGTGCTGCGGCAGCGTCCGGATGATGTCGCCCGCGTAAATGGCTGGCTATTTCACACCGACGGCGTGCACTTGAACAGCCGGGCAGGGCTGATCGTGGCGGATCGCCTACAGAAGTTCATTGAGGCCTGAGCCTGAGCGGCAGGGCCGTATCCGATTTGCGCACCTATCTGAATGTCTTATCGCGCAGGCTGGCGGCCGGTTTATCGACCTAGCAACATCGCCACGCGCGATGCCAAAAGTTTAACGACGAACCCTAGAGGATAACCGCGGTGGCTCGGCACGTCGTCAGGAATGACATCGCTGTCCGACTTGAACTTAGTGCAAATCCGCAGCTGCAGTGGCGGGAGTTCTCCGTGAAACCGCGCTCTGTATGCCGAGACCCAATGCGGACCTCTATCGAAGTTCATTAACATCGCTGAATTGCAGCACATGGCGATGACCCTATTCGTGGCTGAAGTTTCCTTAAGCTTGTAACCCCTCAGCAATTCGGCCCCCTTGGAGCACTCGATGCGGTCCTTTCGATAGAGGATGTATGCGGTGCCGCCATCGGGATCGCGTATGGCGCCAGCACCTGGCAAAGCTTCGATCTGATCAGCTCCCTTCCGGCAGTCGTCGCAGTAGCAGGCACTGCTCACGATCGGCCTGCCAAAGGCTTTGAGTTCGACGCCACCGCAAGAGCAAGTTGCGGTCATGATAGGTGAGTGCGTCATCTGCTGGTGATCATCATGCGATTGCCCTCGCTGTCCCGAAACTCCGCGATCGTGCGCCCCGGTTGCGATGGCGCGGGGCGCGGTTCTGCTATGATCTCGGCGCCTCGCGATTTGAGTCTCTGAACGGTGACTTCGATTTCGTTGTCAACCAGCACGAGGACGGGGCCCTCAGATGGTGTTTCGTCCTTGCGCCTTAAGAAGTGGAGGGTGGTTTCGGCACCTGGAAATCCGAGTTCGATCCATCGCCACCCATCATTGCCCATTGGCTGATCGGCGACGACGCGGCAGTTCAGGTGATCGATGTAGAACGCCTTGGCGCGTTCCTGGTCGAACACCGGAAGCTCCGCGAACTGGATGTGCATTGTCGATCTCTCCCTATTGCATCTCGGTCCAAATCAAACTAGACGGTCCAGTACCCATGAGTCAATCGGCAGCGGACACGCCAGGAGCATGACCACGACGCGTTCAGCAGGTGCTACAGAAGAACTCGAACCGCACGGACGGTCGGCGAAAAAGCGCCGGGCCATCCTCGAGGCGGCGACAGAAGTGTTTCTGCAAAAGGGCTATCTGGCCACCAATATGGACGAGATCGCGGCGCTTGCGGCGGTGTCGAAACAGACCGTCTACAAGAATTTTCCGAACAAGGAGATGCTGTTCGTGGAGATCGTGAGCAGCTTGACCAATCGAGCCAGCGATAGGGTCCACAGTAAAATGCCCGAACTCGCCGAGGGCGAAGATATTGCCGAATATCTTCGGCGCTATGCGTACCGACAGCTTACCACCGTGCTCACGCCGCGCGTCATGCAGCTACGCCGTCTGGTGATCGGTGAGGTCGGCCGCTTCCCGGAACTGGCAAAGGCGCTCTTCGATGGCGGACCCGGGCGCGCAATGACGGCGATGGCAGTGTTGTTCGAGCGCTTGGCTGATCGCGGCCTGCTTGCGATCGATGATCCGGCCGTCGCCGCTTCCCAGTTCAATTGGTTGATTATGGGCGAGCCATTGAACAGGGCCATGCTGTTGGGTGACGAGTCGATTCCGAAACCGGCGAAGCTTCGACGGCACGCCGCGGCCGGCGTACGGGTGTTCCTTGCGTCATACGGCAAGTGAGGCACGCCACGGCGACGAGCGAATGCCGGGCGCAACCGTGCGGACCGCTCGGCCGTGTTTGACGGTCCTTTTTTTGGTCCCCAGTGGGTCGCGGCTTGTTGCGGCGCGGCTGTCGAAAATAGACCGATTGTTGTCGATAGTCGCCGAAACCGAGCCGATCCCGAATCGCCGAAATTCCCTTTTGAAATCAAGAGCGCAGATTTCTGACGGATCGCAGAGTCGGTTCTTTAGGGCGTGCAGAAAAGTTTGTGCTGCCGCGTCAACGCGTTACGATGGCTCAAAACGATCGAGTGGGAGTGAGGGGAGCGTAGTTTCGGACACTGCGGGAAACTGTGTCGTAGTGTAGGCGGCTCACACATCTCGATAGATACCGAGTAATGTCCGCTTGTGGTGCCGTTCACGCTTTTGGATTGGTCAGGGCTGGGCGTGCCATCACCTGCTCTCATCGAAGTAGGCATGATGATGCCCCGGGGACTGCAATCAAGGCCCTGAATTCAATGCATTTCCCTTTCGATAGACATCTCGATCCCCACTGCGTCCCTTATTGAAAAGGCAGCCGCAGCCTCATGGTGTGTGCCCACACAATCTTCATTCGAGCTTGGTCGGTATGGACCGCGAAAGATGCGGGGCTGCATCCCTTGACCAATCTCATGCTATTCCCTATATAATCGAGTATGTACTCACTCAATGTCGTTGGACGGAAATATGGCGCGTCCCCTCAGTGAAGAAAAGCGACAGGCACTGCTCGATGCAGCGGCCGAGTTCGTCGCCAGCCTGGGCACAGGCGCGTCCACGGCCAAGATCGCAAAGGCTGCTGGCGTGTCTGAGGGAACGCTGTTCACTTACTTTCCAACCAAGGACGATCTGCTCAACCAGCTCTTTCTCGAGATCGAGGCCGACTTGGTAGAGATGATGCTGGCGCCATATCCGGCGGACGCCTCCCCCAAAGACCGACTATTCGCGGTCTGGAACCGTCTGATTGACTGGGGACTGGCTCACGCCACGGCGCGCAAGGCCCTTCGTCAGTTGAAGGTCTCGGATCGCGTGACAGCGGAAAGCCGGAACCGGTGTCACGCCATGCAGCGGGATGCGCGGACGATGGTGGAGGAGTGTCTCGCCGGCCATGCCGCGCCTGACAGGATCGCCTTCTACATCGATACCATTCTCTTCGACTTGGCCGACATCAGCATCAACGCGGTCACAGCCAAACCTCAGGAAAGTGACGCCATCCGGCAGGCCGGGTTCGACCTTTTCTGGAAGGGGTCTGCCGCCTGAGTTTTAGCCCCTAAATGAGTATGTAGTCACTCATAGATAAGGATCGAAAATGTCGAATTGCAAGGGTTTCACCGAAGCTAACGTTCCCAAGCAGACGGGAAAAAGCTTCATCGTCACAGGCGCCAACGCCGGCGTCGGGTTCGAAATCGCGCGGGTGCTTGCCGCCAGGCGCGCGCGCGTCCTGCTTGGCTGCCGCGAGCAGACCAGGGCGCAGGACGCCATCGCGCGGATCAAGCGGATCACGCCGAATGCCGATCTCGTCTGGTTGCCGCTCGACCTCGGTGACCTGGACAGCGTTCGCACCGCAGCCGAGATCGCGGCGAAGGAGCCACGGATCGATGCGCTCATCAACAATGCCGCGATCATGAATCCGCCGCTGACGCGCACGAAGCAGGGGTTCGAATCGCAGTTCGGCGTCAATCATCTCGGCGTGTTCGCGCTCACCTCGCTGCTCCTGCCCAAACTGGCGGAGACGCCGGGATCGCGGGTGGTCGTGACCTCGAGCATCGCGCATCTGAAGGCCAAGATCGACTGGGACGACCTCAACGCCGACAAGAGCTACATCAAGACCGATCGCTACGGCGGCAGCAAATTGGCGAACGCGCTGTTCTTCTTCGAACTGGATCGTCGCCTGCGCGCGCCGAAGTCGCCCGTCACAGCCATCGGCGTTCACCCTGGCGTCGCCAATACAAGTCTTGGCCGCCACATGGGGATTGTCCAGATCGCAGGCCCAATCGTCGGCCTGCTGCTCAATAGCTCCGACAAGGGCGCGTGGCCGGCACTTTTGGCTGCGACCGGCAAGGTGAAGCCCGGAGGCTATTACGGTCCCACCGGCCTTGGCGGAATCCGCGGTGTAGCCGGCGAAGCAAAGCGCGCGCCGCATGCCGAAGATCCCGCGCTTGCGAAGCGGCTCTGGGACGTCTCCATCGCCATGACCGGCATCGATCCAGGCTTGCCGGCCACCTGACTTCACGGCGACACGGTGCGTCAGGCCCTCGTGTAGGCTTGCTCTGGGGCGCGGATTGGACGAGCCTCGCCCGGGCGACGAAACCTTGCTATAAGAGACATGACGGTACTTTTCCGCTGTTAGCGGAGCGGCTCCCAGCCGCTAAAAATCGGCTCTCAGAGGCAATCGACCTCGATAGATGCCGAAACCATGCGAAAAATATTCAGTGAAAAATCTGTTTAAAATCAACAGCGTAGATTTTTGACAGCCCCCATGTCGGCTTATTGTCATCTAAACTGAGAAATTTCGAGCGAAATCAGATGCTTATGGTCCGTCCGAACAATCGAGTGGGAGTGAGGGGGCGTGCGGTAGAGTAGGTTGGAGTACTGTGGGATATATTCGGAAATTGTTGGTCAACGATAGGAGGCGATAGTTCGCGGGCGATTCTGCAAGAACAAGCAGCCGTTTTGCAGGTCGGCGATAGACCTTCGATTATGTGTAGAGATGCTCAAAGGGATCGATCCACCGCGCCGTTCACAGCACATGCTTTGGATTGGGATCGGAGCGCCGATCAATTCCTCGGACAATAGACATTATGTTCCGTGGATTTGTATCATGGTCTAAGCCCCGGGGCGGGACCAACGAGACGAGCACACAGCCGCCGAGCACAGCGGGGACGGCGCCGTAGCTGAATACGTTCTCGTGCCTCGCATAGTTTCAGAGTGCTCCCGCAATGCGTGGACCGTGCGCATGCCGTGCGCCAGATCCCTGTAGGCTTAAGCGTGCCATGCTTCAGCAGCTTGGCCGACAGCGGACCCGAGTTGGCGAACGGCACAATTTGGTCGTCCTGCTACGCGACGAAGCGGACCACGCCACCATCCACCCGCAAAGCCGCGCCGGTGGTCGCCGAAGCCTGCTCCGAGCATGTGTAGATGATCATGTTGGCCACCTCATCGGTGGTCGCGAAGCGGTGGATGAGGCTCGTCGGACGCATCGCCTGCAGGAAGCCCTGCTCGGCTTCGTGCTGCGTGATTCCATTTGCGTCAGCCTGTTTCGCCATGAAGTTGCCCAGGATCTCAGAGCGGGTAGGTCCCGGCAGGACGGCGTTGACGGTGACGCCCGTGCCCGCGACCGCCTCGGCAAGCCCGCGTGAGACCGCGAGTTGAGCGGTCTTGGTCATGCCATAGTCGAGCATTTCCTTAGGGATGTTGACTGCGGATTCGCTACTTATGAACACGATGCGGCCCCAGCCTTTCGCCACCATCCGCGGCAGGTAATGACGGCTCGCGCGCACGCCACTCATTACGTTCAACTGGAAGAGGTCAAGCCAGTCCTCATCGGGGATATTTGCGATATCCTCGACGCCGTTGTAGCTCCGGATGTGTGCTGTACCGACGTTGTTCACAAGGATATCGGCGTCAGGCGCATGCGCGATCAAGGCCTTTGCCCCCTCCGCTGTCGCAAGATCAGCGGCGATACCCGAGATGTCGCTGCCGGGGAAGGCCTGCCGCATCTGCCGCACCGCCTCATCGACCCGAGCGTTTCCACGGCCGTTGACGACGACCGATGCACCGGCACGTGCCAACCCCTCCGCCGTCGCGCGGCCGATACCGGCGGTGGATCCGGTAACAATGGCCTTGCGGCCTTTGAGTTCGATATTCATCTCATTCATCTCCAAAATTAAACAGGAAGCGCAATCAATCCACTGTCGTCTTCGCTGTTTCCGCCTCCGCTGCGTGGGCGAGGCTTTCGACCCAGTCTTGGTGATACCGATAGAGTGCGCCGGGATGTTTGCGCCCGAGTTCATCGAGGAAGAAGGGGCCCTGCTGCGTTTCCTCGGTCAGCACATGGCAGCCATGGTCCGTAGGCGTGATGACCCAGCCATGGTATGCGCTTGAGCCGGTCTCGTCGCCATCAACTGTCGTCGCCCATGCGAGCCTGCGAAGGGGCTCGCATTCCGTCACGACCAGACTCATCGGAAATCCAACCGTCACACGGCTGTATCGCGTTCCGAGCGCCAGTTCCGGCTCCCCCGTCAGAATCTTGACCTGATCCTCGGCGGGAAAGTAGCTCGACCAATTCTCGGCTTCGACGAGCAGCTTCCAGACCGCTTCAGGCGGCGCCTTCACGTCAATGTCGTTGAGTGCGTAGATGGCCGACGTTTTCGGATCATATCGCTCGGGCCAAGTCACATGGTCGTACATCGATTACTGCTCCTTCTTGAACAAATCCTGGAAGATGAGCTGGCCCCAAGTGCGGGCGCGCGCGTGCACCAGCGCGCCACCCTCGTTGAGCTTTCCCAGCTTGACGGGTGCGAACCCGAGTTGTTTGGCCAAGGCCGCCACGGGAGCGGTCGCGTCCTCGTCGTCGCTCGACAGAAAGACGACACGGTGCCCGCCCTGGACGATCGGATCGGCAGCCAGAGTGGCCGCACCCAGATGATTGAACCCTTTGACGAGCTTGGCGCCGGTGAACGCCTTCGCGACGAAGGCGGAGGACGGGAGACCGTCCAGCTCTTCAGGCACTGGAAACGCGTTCATCGCGTCGATGACTGTCTTGCCTTCCCAGCTCGGCAGAGCCTTCGCAACCTCGCGATGCTCCCCGAACGGGACTGCCAAGATGATTGTGTCGGCCTCGAGTGCATCCCGCAGCGACTTGGCGACTACCGTGGGTCCAATCGCCCGAGCCTGCGGCGCCAACGCCTCGGGCGGTCGGCGGCTCGCGACGGCCACGTCGATGTTTTTACGGGCGAAGGCGTGGGCGAGGGCCTGGCCTATCTTACCGAATCCTACAATTGCGTAGCTCATGATCTTCTCCGATCCGTGTTGGTATTGATTTCCCCGGCCTTCAACGGCGCTGGGTTAGCGCGTCAGAGTTGCGCAAGACCGCCGTCAACGGCGACCTCGCTGGCAGTCATGAAGCTGCTGTCCGACGACGCGAGAAAGGCCGCCGCCGCCCCGATCTCCGCCGGATCGGCCATGCGCTGGAGCGGAGTCATCGAGGCGAAGACCTTCTGGCCCTCCTCGCCTAGCGCTTCCTTCGCTAGCTCGGTCGCAGTGGCCCCGGGCGACAGCACGTTTACCCGGATGCCGGTGCCCTTTAGGTCCTCCGCCCAGGTCCGCGCGAGGTTGCGCACTGCCGCCTTGCTCGCGCTGTAGGCGCTCATCCCCGGGGCGCCCGTGGTGCCAGCGCTCGATCCGGTCAGGATTATCGAACCGCCCTCGCTCATCAGCGGCAGCGCCTTCTGGATCGTGAAGATCGTACCCTTCACATTGGTGTCGAAGGTTTCGTCAATGTGCTCGGCGGTGATCTCGCCGAGCCGAAGCTGGCTTCCCGCCCCGGCATTGGCAAAGACGATGTCGAGGGTTCCACGCTCGGCCTTCACCGCAGCGTAAAGTCGGTCGAGGTCGGTCAGATCGGAGACCGAGCCCTTCACCGCGCGGGCATTGGGCCCGAGGTCGGCCACAGCGGCGTCGAGCGCTTCCTGCCGACGGCCGAAGATGAAAACGAAGGCGCCCTCCTCGATGAAGCGCTTTGCTGCGGCGCGGCCGATGCCGGTAGCGCCGCCGGTGATGACTGCAACCTTCCCTTCAAGCTTTCCCATGACTTATCCTTCCAGGCCTTCGCCTTTGGTTGTGCGGGGACACCCCCGAGAACCTCGAAATGGGTCCGCCGGCGTCAGTTGTTGAGTGCGGAAGCGCGCACATCGGTGGTGCGAAATCGATCCGGCTGGACGACTGACGCCAGCCGCGACGATCGGCGTCCGCCGTTCGGAATTGAGCCGCGCGCGTCGACATAGGCTATGATGACCGCCCGTACTGCTGTTCGATGTGTTAGATACGGGCTTTGGAAGGCGCACCGCGCGGTGCCGGATTGCACCATGATCGACTGGGATGACGTTCGCTACTTTCTTGCCGTCGCGCGCGGAGGCTCGGTGCGGGCCGCCGCCGAGCGCCTCGGTGTGAACCACTCGACCGTGCTGCGACGTGTCGCCCAGCTCGAGGAACGCCTCGGGGTGCACATGTTCGAAAAGCTGCCTTCGGGCTACCGCCTGACGACTGCGGGCGAGGAGGTCCTCGAGTTCGCGGACCAGATGGAAGTGTCGTCGCACCTGCTGGAGACGCGCGTCTTCGGGCGCGACCAGAGCGTGCGCGGGCTTCTGCGGGTGACGCTGGCACCGCCCCTCGCGACACACCTGCTCATGCCGGACTTCGCCGACTTCGCGCGTCTGCATCCGGACATCGAGATGGAAATCTTGTCGTCCGGCGAGCTGGCAAATCTGACCAACCGAGAGGCCGACGTCGCGATCCGCGTCGTCTACGACCGCAAAACCCTGCCGCTCAATCTTCACGGCCTGAAGGGACCGGAGCTGTTCGGCGGCGTCTATATGTCCTGCGATCGACTAGCCGCGTGGCGTGCGGGCGCACCTGATCCCATCCGGTGGATCGTCATAAGCATTCATGGAATTCCGGAATGGGCCAGCGAGGGTGAGGTTCGCACCACGGCGGTTCCCTTCAGGACCACGGACGCCGAGGCGCAGATCGTTGCTGTACGGCAAGGGCTCGGGATCACGACACTGCCCTGCTTCGTCGGCGATGCCGACCCCCTGCTGGCGAGGGTGCCGGGCACCGACCTGCACATGTACGGAACGCTCTGGCTTCTCACACAGGGGGAGACACGCAAGACGAAGCGCGTACGGCTCTTCACGGAGTTCGTATCCCGCAGGCTCGCCGCGTACGCGCCGCTTCTCGCGGGGCTGTCCATATCGCGCGACTGACGCCTGGCAGGTCGCCGATGGCGCTGTCTCGAGCGGTCGGCGGCCGTCAGAAAGAAATCGACCGATTGATACCGATAGTCGCCAAAACGAGCAAATCGTGGACCGTCGAAATTGGTGTTTGAAATCAAGAGCGCAAATTTCTGACGGATCGCAAGAGGGTTCTTCGTCATGCGCAAAGGATTTGCGATAGCCAAATCAGCGAGTTACCATAGCTATGAACCATCGAGTGGGAATGAGGGGGAGTCTTAGCGAGCTGCCGAGAGCAGAGTGGCGGAAGCGATAATACCCCGGCAGATGTAGGCGATTGTCCTTGCATGGTGGCCTCTAGTCCCTCAAGGCGACGAGAAGGGCCATTCTCGGCGTTGAAAAACAATTGCTCTTTGAAGACTGTGGCGCGTACAGCTATTTCGAAATCCCATGATTGGTATGAGAAGCTTTGCCCGAGCACCGCGCCGCACGAATGATGACGCGCAGCGCAACCAAATTGGGGAGGATTCAAAATATTAGTATGCGATGTTTGATTGTCACGGCTCATCCACTCAATCCAAGCCTTTGCCAAACGCTTTCGAACGCAGCTATCGACACCCTGGTGGATGCGAAGCACCAGTGCCGACATGTTGATCTGTATCGATCTGGCTTCTTCCCGGCTCTTACACCGGCGGAGCGCGCGAGCTACTATTCCGGATTCGAGACCACAGAGGTAGCTAAAGAGATTGAGGATCTTCTCTGGGCCGAGACTATCGTCTTGATTTTTCCCACGTGGTGGTTCGGACCTCCAGCTATATTGAAGGGCTGGTTCGACAGGGTATGGGTGCCTGGTATTGCATACGATCACGCAGCCGATCTTGGTGCCATACAACCGCGACTTCACCAGTTAAGGAAGGTGGTTGCAATAACAACTTTGGGCTCACCTTGGTGGGTCGATTGGCTGATCCTCAGGCGGCCAATGCGGCGTGTTCTCAAGACAGCTATTCTGAATACCTGTGCTCCTCAAGCCTCGCTTACGTTCCTTTCATTTTACAAGGTTGAAAGTCTGCCTAGGCAAGGCGTCGATGCTGCGATAAATCGCATTAGATCAATGCTACAGCGTCTATAGCTAAGCCCCGTCACAATGCTCCTTTTCCTTGAAGGGCGCACGTAGAGCAATGCCCGTGGGGACAGCGCGGCTCGTGACCGCTGCCCTTATCGGTATGTACGCGCATCACCATCGGTAGATGGCAGCACCGCGGATATCTACCGTCACGACATGGCATTCCTGGGCGCAGCCGCCACCGGCATCATCAACGAGGTGCGCGGCATCAACCGCGTCGTCTATGACGTGACGAGCAAACCGCCAGGCACAATCGAGTGGGAGTGAGGGAAACGGCGATGATAGGCGGCTCTAGCGTAGAATTTCGCAGAAAAACAATGATTTGCGGGCAGAGAAGACTGCTAGCCAGGGCACATTATCAATGGAATTGACAAACCTATCAAATCATTGAAATCGTTAAGTTTATCGGAGCGCCTGGCGCGGCTCGCAGCTTGTAGCAGATCACTCTGACGGTACTTTGACGGTACTTTTCGTATCCGACAGAGCATTCTAAAAAGTACCGTCATTCGTTTTTGGGATTTGACGGTACTTTTCTGTGCGTCAACGCTTTGAAATATAACGAAAATTGCCCGTACCATGACATTTCTGCGCTGACGGAACTTTAGTTATCGACATACATAGTTTCAGCTTTGGCTGCGGTACCGATCGATGTTCCGGACCCGATAGCATATCGTCGGATGGCACCGTCGCATCACCTATCAAATGTTGTCCCGACTGCTGCCGGATCTGCGATGGAGAGAAGCGTCGACCGCATCCAGGCGGGAGCTTGGACCGCGGTAGATGCGAGCGTCTTTTTGTCGTTGGGAGAAAGATGAGGTGCCGCGATCTGTGCAAGCTCGGCCGCGCGCGCCGGCCCAATATGACGAAGCGCCTGGACGACGGTCCCGGCCAAGCTGCCCGGAGCAATCAAATGCTTATCCGCCCGCGTGGTCGTTGCCACCGTGCGCGGCGATGAACATGGCGACGGCCGACCGGCAATAGGATTCGATTTCGTTGTCGTCCTCTGCTCTCGCCTCATCGAAGCGTGCGATAATCAGGAGATCGGATCCTTTGAAAAGCGCGGCAAACAAGCGGGCGGACCGGAGAGGATCGGGCACGTTCAGAACCGCCTTCGCGTGCAGCTGGCGCAACAGGGCCTCGATTTGGGCGATGACATGGGCGGGGCCGGCTTCGTAATGGAGCTTGCTTAACGACTTTTGATTCGTCTTGTCGGCCATGACCATGGCTTCGACACTGCGGACGTCTGATCTCAACAGCGTGCGAAGCAGTGATGATCCCACCGCCATGAGCTGATCGTCGACCGAACCGTCGACGCCTTCAAGAAGGGCCTGTGGTGCAAACAACTGATGGCAGCCGGCCGCGATGGCCGCGCTGAACAGCGCCTCCTTGTTCTCGAAGTGCCGATAGATGCTGAGCTTGGATATCTTCGCCCGCTGGGCGACCTTGTCCAATGTCGTCGCTTGAAAACCCAATTCCACAAAGAGTTCGCAAGCGGCGTCGAGTATCGTTTGGCCAAGCGCCTCGTTGGCGGGCCGGCCGCGCCGGCCCTGGCTGTTTTCGGTCACGACAATTCCAGTCCTTGACAGTATCCTAATTCTTGAATTACGATACCATGTAGTTTCCGAAATGTGCAAGCTAGCGGGTGGATTTCAACCTGTCCTCCAAATCAAGTTTCCCCGGGCCGCCCGGCGATATCGAATGCGGCATTGTCCGGCCGGCCAACACAGTGATGGGCGACTTTCTCGCCGATGCCGAAGCCCTGCTCGCTGCCCGTCTCGAGCGCGTATCGCTGGACGATATTTCGCGCCAGGCCCAGCCCACTCCCCTCCATCAACAACACGGAGCCCATCACCATGGATGACGTCATCATCATCGGCGGCAGCTTTGCCGGTCTCGCCGGCGCCCTGCAGCTCGGCCGTGCCCGCCGCAAGGTCACAGTTCTCGATACCGGCCTGCCGCGCAATCGCTTCGCCGGCCACTCGCATGGCCTGCTCGGTCACGATCACAAGCCACCGCTGGACATCCTGGCCGAGGCGCGGCAGCAGCTGGCGCGTTATCCCACGATCAGGCTGGTCAGTGCCCGGGCCGACAGCGTCTCCGGCGCCATCGACGATTTCTCCGTCCTCACTGGCGATGGCGAAAGCCTTGGGGCGCGGCGCCTGATCCTGAGCTATGGCGTCGCCGACCAGATGCCTGATGTTCCGGGCTTTGCCGAAAGCTGGGGCACGTCCATCGTACCCTGCCCCTATTGCGACGGCTTTGAAGCCGCCGGCCAGCATTGGGGCCTCGTCTGGTCCGGCCCGCAGTCGCACAATTATGTCAGGCTGTACCACGATTGGACCGACACGTTGACGCTCTTCGCCGATGGTCACGACATTCCACCCGATATCCGGGCCGATCTGGCGCGCCGCAACATACCTGTCGTCGATGGCCGGATCACCGAGATCGCCCATCACGGGGGCCATATCGCCACCGTCAATCTCGATACCGGCCGCAATGTCGCGGTCGACATCCTGTTCGCCCATCCGCGCAACAAGCCGTCCGCAAGCCTGCATGAATCACTGGGCCTCGCCACGGTCGATACGCCCCTCGGCATCGCCCTCAAGGTCGACGAGCGCCGCGAAACTAGCATTCCCGGCATCTACGCCGCCGGCGACCTCGCCAACCCCCTCATGGCCTCGGTCACCCTGGCAACATCGCAAGGCGCGACGGCGGGTATCTCCGCCCAGCAGTCGATGCTGGTTTGAGAGCACAGATTCCCTTCTCCGGTTGCCGCGGGCTATCATATTCTGAAGGTTGCGGGCCGGTGCCACGGAACGCGGGGCCCCTCTCCCCTGAGGGACGTCTTTGGCCGGTCAGCCGTCTCGAAGGGGCAGTTGAGCAAAACGATTCCTAGGCTCAGGCC
The DNA here is from genome assembly GCF_040318825.1 of Mesorhizobium sp. M1006. NCBI lineage: Bacteria > Pseudomonadati > Pseudomonadota > Alphaproteobacteria > Hyphomicrobiales > Phyllobacteriaceae > Mesorhizobium > Mesorhizobium sp. M1006. The sequence continues at coordinate 189,722 of NZ_JAMYMZ010000009.1, read as the reverse complement.
GGTCCGCAAACGGTCCCAAAAAGACCCACAGGCTTTCCACAGGTTATTCAACCTCCCCCGGCCCCCTCCGGGAAGAAGTTCAGCAAGTGGAGGGCGCGACATTGCACCTTGAACCGTGCTGTCGCGTCCTCGGAGCGGGTGGGTCTTGAGGTGTCCAGTTTATGCTGCCGGGAGTGTCCAGTTTGCACTGCCAGCGGTATCCAGTTCACCTACAAACGGAGAGGGATGGCGCTTGGATGACGCTGCCGCGGCGGGTCGCGTTGTGGCGCGCTGTGCTATGAAAGTTAGTGACGGTACTTTCTTGGTTCGCTGTGAAACCCACCTGAGTTGCCCAAAGTGGGTCGGGAAAAGGCGATCGACTTCGATAGATGCCGAAACCGCACAAAAAATTTTCGTGCTATTTTTCCATTTGAAATCAAGACTGTAACGTTTTGACGGCCCATGGGTCGGCTTCTTGCGCGGCAACGAATAAAAACCTAGCTATATCAATGGCCTAACTAGATTTGGAACAATCGAGTAGGAATGAGCTCAAATTCGGTCCGACGGACGTTAGGGTGTCGGGTGGGTTGTGATCAGGCGGGAACGTACGTCACTCTGATCGCGTCCTCGCCAACCCGGTCGCTGGCCACGAGACGCAGCGGCGGCCGCGGGCCGGCGAAGAATGGCTTGCCGCGACCAAGCACGATGGGACGGAAGTAGAGCCGGTACTCATCGACAAGGCCAAGCTCGGTCAGACTACCCGCAAGCTCCGGTCCGGCGACTTCGATCTCGCCCTCGTGTTCGGCTTTAAGCGCCCTAACGAACCCTTTGAGATCGTCGTCCACCAGCGTCGCGTTCGGCCCGACCGACTTCAGGGTGCGAGAGACGACCCATTTCGGCTGCGCCCGCCAGGCCGCCGCAAAGTCGCGCCCGACCTGGTCCTGTCCTGGCTGACCCTCGTCCCAATAGCGCATTACCTCGTACATGCGCCGGCCGTAGAGGCTGCCGGCGATCCCGCGCACATGGGCGTTGAAGTGGCGATGGAGCGCCTCGCCCGGCATCGGCAGCCCGGGCCCGCCCTCGGCGCCAGCGACATAGCCGTCGAGCGACTGCATCATTCCGAACACAAGCTTCGCCATGCACAGGCTCCTATCGATCGACGACGATCCGAAGGGATCGCATTCATTTATACCTCGCCCTTACTTCGTCGGTTCGTTGGCTGCACACATTCTCTGACCTGTTCACGTTGGCCGGTAAATCTGCGCCACCGCGGCCCCCGGAAAGGCTTTCGAGCTCACCAGCTTGAGAGACATCGGCGTGGCGAGTTCGGAGAACAGCGGCAGGCCTTTGCCCAGCGCCACGGGGCCACCATCAGGGCGAGCTGGTCGACCAGTCCTTGGGCGACGAGACTGCGGGCGAAGCTCACTCCGCCGTGGGCGATGATCGGCTTGCCCTCTTGGGCTTTCAACTTCGCGACTTCCTCCGCCAAGTCACCGCTCGCCACATAGGCCTCCGCCCAACTTTCACCACCGGGCTGCAATTTCGCCGGCTGGTTGCGGCTGAGGCAACTGCCGTCCGCCAGGTGGCGAGAGGCATGTGAGACGAAGCCGGTGCACGCCGACTGATTTGATTTCCCAAGACCGGATACGGGTCTTTCCGTAACGGCGCCAATCAGCTTATCGATTTTTCTCGGCCTGGTTCTCCTTTCGTCGCACCGAGGCGGGTAAGCAGATTGAGCGTGATCCTGCCGACATCGTTCATGGCGCCTGCGGCTGGCAGCGCGCCGCACCAGGCAACCGAGCTTGCGGAAAAGATCAAGCCGCCTGCTGCGAGCTTTCGCAGGGTCATTTCGGCGCAGCGGCGGGCGATGCGTTGCTTATCCCCGCCCTCATACCAGCGCGTCGGATCCTGGAAGAAGCTGTCGGGAAATCCCGTCGCCCGCGCGATCACGACGGTGTCAGCGGAAGTGCCGAGGGCTGGATACGTCGCATCCACTTCGTAGCCCGCGGCACCGCCCAGCACCATGCCGTCGGTGCCGAAGGTCGCATTTTCAACGCCTTCGAACAGCCATGCGCATCCTGCTTCATGGCTTTCCTCAGTGCGCGTGAAGGGGCGTGCGCCATCGAAACCCATCAATGAGATTGCACCGCCGATCAGCGAGAATTCGCCTCGGCCGCGGCAGGGGAGATAGCCGCCTGGTTCGTTGGTGATCGACAGCGCCTGTTCGGCGACAGGGCCGTCCCAGGTGCGGCCGGCCTCCAGCGGCGAGCGCCGCAACTCCATCAGGTCGTCCTTGAAAGCCACAGTGGCAGCAAAGCCGTTTCCGCCGAGATAGGCGATGCTGCCGCCTTCGGCTACAAACTGCCGCAGCGCCTGCTCCATCTCGATCGACATATATTCGGGATGACTGCCGGTGACGACGGCTTGATGTCGACGCAAACCGTCTATGCCGCATTCGTGCAAATCGTGATCGGTCATGACGTCAAACACGATTCCATTGTCGTGGCAGAATCGGAGGAAATGCAGATCGACCGGCAAATTGTGTGGGCAGCCGCAGAGCGGATAGTCGTAATCGTCCCTGAGCGTCACTTTCGGCTTTTTGTAGGAGCAGATGGAAACACCGCTAAGGTCGGAATGGTAGTCGTAAAGGGATTTCAGATTGTTGGCGATCGCGAAGCGATGTCCCCGGTCGTCGCCTTTCCATTCATAAAGATGATCCGGGAGATATTCGTCCGCATAAGCGAGATAGGTGGCCGTCGGCACGAGATACAACAGCGGCGACGAAACCTGTGAAGAGGTGACGAAGAACACCACGCGTTCGTAGCCACCCTCCCATTCGGCCTGGAACGCGTAGACGCCTGGGTGTGCGTTTTCGGGGATCGTCACGCGGTGCGAGACCGGCCACTCAAGCGGGCCGATGTCGTCGTCGTGGCAATGGATAGCGTCGTAGTGCGACGGCACCAAGCGAGGCTCGAAGCTCGATCCGTCCCAGCGTGCCGAAGTCACGCAGAAGGCTGGCTGATTGATCACGTCGAGGAGCAACGGATCTGCTCCGCCCGACGTCAGGATCGCCTGCGTTGGTAACAGCGTCGGGAAATCCCAGGCAACAGTCCCCTGTGGGGTGTCGAGCCGGATCGCAGCAAATTTCGCGTTGAGGGTAGGTTCGTGGTTGGTGGCGCTTGCGCCGAAATGGATGTCGTGCGCCTGGAGGGTCCGCTCAGGGCCGGCAAAACCTTCATGGAGTTCGTAAGGCGCGAGACGGTCATGGGATTTGATGCGCAGGCGCAACTGCTCCTGCCGCAGGTCCAACTCGACAGTGAGCCACACACCAGTTGGCGCCTTCTTCTCGACAAGGGTTTCGCCGCCGATTTCCACGACAAATGCGCCGTCGCGGAGGCGCAGCCCGAGGGCGCCTGCTTCCAGGATCGTGCGCGCACCTTCGTTGCGCGTGAGGAACAGCTCGAAACGTATGTCGTGGACGGCTTGTACTTTGGCCAGTTCGCCGGCTCGCACGAACAGGAACGACCCTTGGTCGAAATGCCGACGCCGTGCTTCACCTACCGTTTCGATGGGCCAGGCGAGAAATTCCGGAACCGGCTTGTCGAGCCGGCAAATTCGTGTGGCCTTTATCGGCCGGTCGCATGACAGGCTGAGGGTGATCCGCTGGCCTGCTTTGGCACTCCAGGGGGTTGTATAGCCGACCACGCTCATCGCGTCGTGGTTTACTGCGCGCTTCATCTATCCCTCCCGATGAACTCCAGATGGGCTGGGGCGAACCGCGTAGACCGGTCCGATGTCGGCCAATGCGCTGCCGCTCTGACAAGCAGAGTTCCGCATGGCGCACTACGGCCATGATGTACATGCTTGTATAGATAAGCTGCATTCGGATAGTCTCGACGCGATCGGTCCAAGCGCGACATTACCAAGGAGGATGACATGCGCAACGCATCTCTCTTCGATCTGTCAGGCAGGAAGGCGCTTGTAACCGGCGCAAGCCGTGGCATCGGGCGCAGCATCGCCGAGGCGCTCAGCGCGGCCGGCGCCGACGTCGCGGTCGCGGCGCGCAGCGTGGCCTCGCTCGAGAAGACGATGGCCGCCATCCGCACCGCCGGCGGGGTCGCGCACGCCGTCGCCCTGGATGTCACCGATGTCGACCGCTGCCGGGCGGCGACAGCCGAGGCCGGCAGCCTGCTCGGAGGTCTCGATATTCTCGTCAACAATGCGGGGGTGGAAGAGGTCCGGCCTTCACTCGATGTCGACGAGGCCTTGTGGGACCGGATTGTCGATACGAATCTCAAAGGCGCCTTCTTCTGCGCCCAAGCCGCCGCGCGGCAGATGAGAGACGCCGGGCGGCCCGGCGTCATTATCAATCTCTGCTCGCTGACCTCCGAGGTTGGGGTTCCCACGGCGGTGCCGTACGGCTCGTCGAAATCAGGCCTCCTCGGCATGACGCGGGCGCTTGCTGCAGAGTGGGCCGATCTCGGGATCCGGGTCAACGCCATTGCGCCTGGCTATTTCAGAACAGCGATGACAGACGTGTTCTACAGCAACGAGGCATGGCAGCAATCGATGCTCGCCAAGATTCCGCAGCGCCGTTTTGGTGATCTCTCGGACCTGCACGGAATCGCGGTGTTCCTCGCTTCGGATGCGGCAGCCTACATAACCGGCCAGTCCATTCCCGTGGATGGAGGCTTTCTCGCATCGATTTGAAGGCTTCAGGGGCCGGAGACGTGTCCCAGAAGTGATCGACAAGCGCTAATCGTAATTGCGTTCTAACAAAAGGAGCCGCCATGTCTGACGTCAGCTTCCACCGCCTGTCATCCCTCAGTGTCGATCAGCGGGCCAGTTTACTGAAACGCGCCGAAGGAGATCTGTCTTCCTTCATCGAAAAGGTCCGTCCAATCATCCAGGCCGTCAAGGATGAAGGTGACGCGGCACTGCTCCGGTTTGCACGCGAACTCGACAAAGCCGATGTTGCCGACGGTGGACTGAAAGTTTCGGAAGCGGAGTTCGACGCGGCATTCGACAAGGTCGACAAGGACGTCGTGGAGAGTATCCGGTTCGGCATTGAGAACATCCGGCATTTCCACGAGGAGCAGCGCCCGGAAACGATGTGGCTCAAGGAAGTTCGGCCGGGCGCCTATGCGGGCGACCGATACACACCGATTGCTTCCGTTGCGCTTTATGTTCCGCGCGGCAAAGGCGCCTTTCCCTCGGTGACGATGATGACTTCGGTTCCGGCGGTGATTGCCGGGGTTCCCCAGATCGCGATCGTGACGCCTGCGACTTCGGATGGTTCCGTCGACGCCGCGACGCTGGTTGCTGCCCGCATCGCCGGCGTGGAGACCGTGTACAAGTGCGGCGGCGCCCATGCGGTCGCCGCCGTCGCCTATGGGACCGAGACTGTGAAGCCTGCCGTCAAGATCGTCGGGCCGGGGAGCCCCTGGGTGGTGGCGGCAAAGAGCGTGTTGTCCCCGATCATCAACACAGGTCTCCCCGCCGGTCCTTCCGAAGCGATCATTTTTGCCGATCACAGCGTCGACGGCGGCCTGGCTGCTCTTGACCTGTTGATCGAGGCCGAGCACGGGCCGGATTCCTCGGCCTACCTGGTGACGCACAGCCGCAAGGTCGCCGAAGCCGCATTGATTGCGATACCGGAACATTGGTCCCGGATGAGCGAACAGCGTGTGGAGTTCTCGCGCGCGGTGCTGACTGGAAGGCGCGGCGGCATCGTGCTGACCGAGTCGCTGGAGGACAGCTACCGGTTCATCAACGACTATGCGCCGGAGCACCTCGAGATTCTGTCAGCGGAGCCATTTGCGCATCTCGGACGTATCACGGAAGCTGCCGAGATACTCATGGGTCCGCATACGCCGGTGACCCTCGCCAACTTCGTCCTGGGACCCAATGCGGTGCTGCCGACCAGCCGGTGGGCGCGAACCTTTGGACCGCTTTCCGTGACGGATTTCGTCAAGAGATCGTCGGTCGGCTATGTGACCTCGGCGGCCTATCCGGAACTCGCCCTGCATGCCCGCAGGCTCGCCCGCTACGAAGGATTCAGCTCGCATGAGAACGCGGTTTCGGAGATCCGCGATCGCTATCTCGCCGGCTGAGCGGAAACGATGACGATGAGGGCGGCGCGGCTCCATGGACCCGGCGACCTGCGCGTCGAGGATATCGCCGCGCCAGGCGCTCCCGAGCCAGGCTGGGTGAAGCTGAGGGTCGATGCCGCAGGCATTTGCGGTTCCGATCTCCACAACTTCCGCACGGGCCAATGGATAAGCCGATCGCCTTCCACGGCCGGCCATGAGCTGACAGGCACGGTGATTGCCATCGGCGAGGGCGTGGATACCGTCGGTGTTGGCGACCGAGTGGTCGCCGATTCCCGTTTCTGGTGCGGAGAATGCGCGCAATGCCATGCAGGCAAGCGGCATCTTTGCACGTCGCTGGGCTTTGTCGGCGAGATATGCGACGGCGGATTTGCCGAACAGGCGGTCCTGCCCGCACGCCTCCTGCACATCGTCGATGCCGTGCTTGACGAACGGGTCGCGGCGATGGCCGAGCCGCTGGCTGTAGCGTTGCACGCAGTGCGGCGTCTGCCGAAAACGGCCGGTTCCGTTCTTGTCGTCGGCTGCGGGACCATTGGCGGGCTTGCCGCACTGCTGCTTTCCCGGACATTCGCAGGTACCGTGCTCGTCGCCGACCGCAATCAGGGCCGCTGCGCCCGCGTGGCGCGGGTCACCGGCGCCAGCATCGTCGATTTGAACCGGAACGCCATCGCCGCCGCCACCGCGGATGCCCCCTTGCTCGCTGCCGTCGAAGCGACCGGCAGCATCGCAGCACTCGGCCAGTTGCTCGGCGTTCTCGACGCCGGCGGCACCGTTGCGATGGTCGGCATATTCCACGGCCGCCTCGATATCGATCCCAACATCCTGGTTGAACGCGAAATCGCATTGCTGGGATGCCACGCCTTTGCCGATGAGCTTCCCGACGCCATCCGGATGCTCGGCGAATTGACCGAGCCCATGGTCGAACTGATCGACCGGGAGATCGGCCTGGATGATGTTCCCGCAGCCTATAAGCGGTTGTTGGCGGGACAGGGCGATGGCTTGAAAACAATCATCCGGATGCGGTCTGCCGGGCGCGTGTGATTTCCGAACCTTGCCGGAAAGGATTTTTGTAATGATCACTTTGCCCGACACCGCCAGCCCTCTTTACGAGAAGGTCAAGGACTACATCCTGACGAATATCGGAACGGGGCGATGGAGCAAGGACCGCAAGCTGCCGTCCGAAAATGAATTCGTGGCGACACTCGGCGTGTCTCGGATGACGGTCCATCGTGCCTTGCGGGAGTTGACCTCTGCGGGTTTTCTGATCCGGCTCCAGGGCGTCGGCACATTCATCGCGCCGCCTCGACCGCAATCCGCACTGATCGAGATCAACAACATCGCGGCGGAAATTGTCGCGCGGGGAAACAGGCATCGCTCCGAGGTTATCGTCCTCGAAAAGATCACGCCGACAAAGGAGCTCGCGCTTTCGTTTGAGTTTGCAAAGCGCGTGTCGGTCTATCATTCCATCGTCGTCAACTTCGAGAACGACCTGCCTGTGCAACTGGAAGAGCGCTTCGTCAACCCGGGCCTGATACCCGACTATGACAAGCAGGATTTTTCCAAGACAGCGACCTACGACTACCTCATGCAGAAAACCCCCGTGACGGAGGTCGAGCACATCATCTCGGCGACCCCTGCCGATGCCGAGACGGCGCGGTATCTGGGCATCGACGTCGGCAGCTGCTGCCTGTTTCTGCATCGCCGGACATGGACGGGCGCCGTCGTTGCCACGATCAGCAAGCTGACTTACGTTGGCAGCCGCTACTCGCTTGGCAGTCGATATTCTCCATCCAAAAAAACCTGATCGCAGTGAAGCGAATCAGAGTCGGAAGGAGCGGGCTAACTTGTATATGCATGTATGTATTTAGCCTTGACATCCGCTGTTGCTGACGTTGAAGTGTCGTCGCACTTTCGTTGAACGAACAGCTAAGATGCCGAGGCACGGTGCCGCAAGAGCAGAAGCCCGCATTCTCACCAGGCCGGATGTTTGGTTCAAAAAAGCGGCCTGATCATCAAGGGGAACAAGATGATGCGTAACCTAGCAGGACAATTTCGGGCACTCGTTATGGCTGCTGCCGTCGGGTTTGCCCCGGCGGTCTACGCGGCCGACACGACAATTCCGGCGACGCCTGAGGCAGGAACATTCAAGATCGGTATCGAGCCATGGCTTGGCTACGGCCAGTGGCACATCGCCGAAGCCAAGGGTCTGTTCAAGGCAAACGGGCTGTCCGACGTGCAGATCGTGAACTTCGCCGAGGACAAGGACATCAACGCCGCCCTGGCGAGCGGCCAGCTCGATGCCGCCAACATCGCGACCCACACGGCTATGGGCATGGTTGCGGCCGGCCTGCCGGTGAAGATCGTGCTTCTGCTCGACGTCAGCATGACGGCGGACGCCATGATCGCCGGCAAGGACATCGCCTCCGTCGCCGACCTCAAGGGCAAACAGGTGGCTTTCGAGGAAGGCACGACGAGCGACATCCTGCTCAAATACGCGCTCGCCAAGAACGGCATGTCCATCGCCGATGTCCAGCCGGTTCCAATGCCGGCGGCGGATGCCGGCAGTGCGTTGATCGCCGGCCAGGTCCCGGTCGCGGTTACCTATGAGCCCTATCTCACCGCGGCCAGGGCACAGAACAAGGACGTCAAGCTGCTCTTCACCGCAGGCGAAGATCCCGGCCTGATCAGTGACGTGTTGGTGGTGCGCGATGAGGTGATCAAGTCGCGTCCCGGCCAGGTGCTTGCCATGATCAAAACCTGGGATGCGGCCCTGAAGGCTTACAATGCCGACACGCCCGACGGCCGGGCGATCATCTCCAAGGCGGTTGGTTCGAGCGTCGAAGACCTCAACACCGCCTTTGATGGCGTGCGTTACTATACTCTCGCCGAAAACAAGGATGCGCTGACGGGCGAATTTTCCACCAAGACATTCGCCGATGTCGAGGCAGCCGCCAAGAACGCCGGGCTGCTTCAGGCGGACGTGACGCCGGAGCAGATGATCGACCCGTCATTCGTCAAGGCCGCGAAATGACGAGGGCCGGCTCGCGGTGGTGACGCAAATGTCCGAGCAGCGTGCGACCAAGCCAAGCCCGTCTCACGCAGCGCCGGGGCAGGTGATCAAACAGCCGATGCGCCGTCGCCGATCCTCCGGGATCGGCGCGCCCATCGCACGCTCGCGCTTCCTGATGATAGCAGTGGCGGTTTTTGCCGGCCTCGGCCTCGCCTGGTGGGCGGCAACGGGGTTGGGGCTGGTAAAGCCGATTTTCCTGCCCTCGCCGGGGAGCGTGGTGACCCAGCTCGGCAAGCTCTCGGGTGACGGCACGCTGTGGCTGGATCTCAGGACCTCAATATACCGTATTTCTGTTGGCTTCCTCATCGCCTCGGCATTGGCGATTCCGATTGGCGTGCTGATCGGCAGCTTCAGGACTTGGGAAGCGGCGATCGAGCCGCTTGTGGATTTCATCCGCTACATGCCGGTGGTCGCTTTCGTGCCCCTCTCCATCCTGTGGTCGGGGACCGGCGATGCCCAGAAGTTCCTGATCATCTTCATCGGCACCTTCTTCCAGCAGGTGCTGATGATCATGGACAATGTGAAGCGGGTTCCCGCTGATTTCATCGGCCTTGGCAGGACGCTCGGCCTGCCGGATCGCAGGATCCTGACGCGCATCGTGGTTCCCAGCGCCTTGCCAGGCATCTGGGATACGTTGCGCATCAGTCTCGGCTGGGCATGGACCTGGCTGGTGTTGGCGGAACTTGTCGCGGCGACATCAGGGCTCGGCTACCGCATCACCGTGTCCCAGCGTTATTTCCAGACAAACACCATCATCGGCTACATCTTGCTGCTGGGCGTGCTTGGCCTCATCACCGACCAGGTCATGAAGGCACTGGGAAAAGTGCTGTTCCGGCAGGAGGGCCACGTGCAATGAGGCCGGGCCGATGAGTTTGCCCAAATTGCGGATCGAGGGTCTCCACAAGAGCTTCGGCACGGGCGCGCGGCGCACGGAAGTGCTGCGCGATATCAATCTCGATCTTGCCGACAACGAGTTCGTGTCGCTGGTGGGCACGTCGGGTTGCGGCAAGAGCACGCTGCTGTCGATCGTTGCCGGACTGCAGGATTTCGACGCGGGAGATCTTGCCATCGATGGCGCGCCGATCCTGCAGCCGGGCCTCGACCGCGGCGTCGTCTTCCAGTCCTACACCCTGCTTCCCTGGCTGACGGCGCAGCAGAACATCGAGTTCGCCCTCAAGGCCGCGGGTCATGATCGCGCGACCTGCCGCAGGATAGCACGCGAGCATCTCGATCTGGTCAAGCTCCCTCACAGCGCCAATCGTTATCCGTCTGAGCTTTCGGGCGGCATGAAGCAACGGGTGGCCATAGCGCGTGCTCTTTCCTATCGACCCAAAATGCTTCTGATGGACGAGCCCTTTGGCGCGCTCGATGCCTTGACCAGGCATCAGATGCAGGAACTCCTGACGCAGATCTGGGAGGAGCACAGGCTCACCGTGCTCTTCGTCACCCATGATGTGGAAGAAGCCGTCTACCTGTCGGACCGCATCGTCGTGATGGGGATCGGCCCAGGACGCATCATGCAGACCTTCAATGTCGACATCGAGCGCCCGCGCCGGGAAGAGGTCATGGAAACCCCGGCCTTCATGGATTTGCAGCGCAGCGTGCACAAGGCGATCCGCGAGGCCTCAAAACGTCCCGAAATGGTTTAGGCGGGCCACTCAATTACTTACAATCGGCGACCAGCGTTGCGCCCAATCTCGATATCGCGCCATCGCGATTCCTGACCAGGGGAGCCGCGATCGGCGGCTTCTCCTCAACCTCGAAAAAAATTTGCAGGACAATGTCGATTTCCTAAACTCCGTTCGTCGTTTCGATGCCGGGCCGGTGAGTCCGGCTCAACAAGGAGACAGACGATGCGTGTGATGGTGCTCGTGAAGGCTACCGAGGACAGCGAAAAGGGCTTTGTCCCCACGCCCGAGGCGAAGGAGGCGATGGAGGCGATGGGCAGGTTTAACGACGAGCTGCGCAATGCCGGCATCTTGCTCGACGCCGATGGCCTCAAGCCCTCCTCGCAGGGCAAGCGCGTTGCCTTCGATGGCCCCCGCCGGACGGTCATCGACGGGCCTTTCGCCGAGACCCGCGAACTGGTCGCCGGCTTTTGGCTCTGGGAAGTCAAGGACATGGACGAGGCGGTCGCCTGGGTGAAGCGCTGCCCCAATCCCATGCCGGGACCGAGCGAGATTGAAATCCGGCCGCTGTACGAGATGGCTGATTGGCAATGGGAATCTGACGCCGGAGGTCACGGAAATCCATGACCGGACGCGCGAGAAGCTCAGCGGCAACTGAACCTGTCGGCCGCAACCTGCTTTGCCTTCGTTATGGCTTTGGCCGATAAGGCAGCATGACGGCAGGCGAGACGCAGCAGGCGATCGAGGCGATTTTTCGCATTGAACGGGCCCGGCTCATCGCGGGCCTGGCCCGCCTCGTGCGCAATGTCGATCTTGCAGAGGAACTGGTGCAGGACGCCCTCGTCATAGCCCTATCCGAATGGTCCAGGACCGGCGTTCCGGCCAATCCTGGCGCTTGGCTGATGACAGTCGCCAAACACCGCGCCATCGATGCGATCCGTCGCGACAAGATGCGCGAGCGCAAGCATGAGGAGATCGCGCGGGAGCTGGACGGCGAGTGCGACGGTACGGCCGAGGGAAACGAAATAGCCATGAACAACGATCTTGGCGACGAACTGCTGGGCCTCATCTTCACAGCCTGCCACCCCATACTTTCGGCCGACGCCCGCGCGGCCCTCACGCTGCGTGTCATCGGCGGCCTGACGACGGACGAGATCGCCCGTGCTTTCCTGTCGAGCGAGGTGACGATCGCCCAGCGCATCGTCCGCGCAAAGCGGACGATCGGAAAGGCCAGGCTCAGCTTCGAGGTGCCGCGCGGCGCCGAGCGTGCGGCGCGTCTGTCCTCGGTGCTGGAGGTCATCTATCTCATCTTCAATGAAGGCTATGCCGCCACGGCAGGCGACGACCTTGTCCGGCCGAGCCTGTGCCTGGAGGCACAACGGCTCGGCCGCATGCTGGCGGGGTTGATGGCCGAGGATGCCGAGGTGTTCGGCCTGCTGGCTCTGATGGAAATCCAGGCATCGCGCCTGCCGGCACGCATCGGGCCGGACGGCGCCCTCTTGACCCTGACCGAGCAAAACCGCGCGCGCTGGGACCAGCTGCTGATCCGCCGAGGCCTTGACGCGCTGGCCCGTGCGGAAGCCCTCGGGGGCGATGGCCCCTATGTGTTGCAGGCCGCGCTTGCAGCCTGTCACGCGCGGGCGCGCAGTCCGGCCGACACCGACTGGCCCCGCATCGCAGCGCTCTACGACCGGCTGCGTGCAGTGATGCCCTCGCCGGTGGTCGATCTCAATCGAGCGGTCGCCCACAGCATGGCCTTCGGGCCCGAAGCGGGCCTGCGGCTGGTAGACGAGATTGCCGACGCCGCCGCCTTGCGCAATTATGCGCCATTGCCGGCGGCGAGAGGCGATTTTCTGTTTCGGGCCGGCCGGCTGGCCGAGGCCCGCGCCGAATTCGAGGCTGCGGCCAAGCTCACCCGCAACGTGCGCGAAGCGGCCTTTCTCCTCGCCCGCGCAGACGCTTGTGGTTGACAGCATCGCTCTCCGTGCCCGACGCGCCGCTCGGCAACATCGAAAGCCGCCAGTTCGCTCCCGGCCAGCCCCCTTCAATGAGCGTGATCAGCTCGCAACGCGAAAGGGATTAACGATGCGCAAGCCTTCGTCGAGCGCCATTCCGTGCTGCATGTCCTCTGACCAGAGTGTATCGCAGCCAGCGTGAACCGCCGCGGAGGCGATCATCGCTTCATAGGTGGAAAGGCCGTACCGCTCGGCGAGCCTCAATCCTGTTTCGTGGGTCTCGTGCGTGAGCGGATGAACCGTCAACAGGCCGCGCAGCGTGGTCAGCAGCGCATGCGTGTCGTCCCATGACATTTGCATCTTCCGACGCGCGACATTGGTGAGTTCATTGAGAACCTGCACGCTGATCGCCCCGCCATCGGCGATGACCGCCTCGGCCCGATCCGCCTTCGCCGTGTCGTCTGACGCGATATAAAGAAGGACATTGGTATCGAAAAAACTAGCGGGCATTTGCCTCGTCCCGATCGAATTTGAAGTCAGCGGGAAGCCGACCGCGGAAGGCGCGGAGACGCTTCAGCAACTCCTCACGCCCGGGCTTCCGCGCGACGCCAAGCTGGCGGGCGTCAGCGACATGGATTTCGATCTCATCGCCTTCCCTGAGTTCAAGCGCTTCGACCACAGCGGCGGGAAGGCGGACCGCAAGACTGTTTCCCCATTTGGCGACCTGCATGCCACTTCCTCTCTTAGATATACGCTGGGAGAAATGTATATCCACAAGTCGTCAAGGGTCAAGAATTGCAGCCAATAGGTGTGTTCATTTTGGAGGAGAGGGCCTCGATCATGCCATCAACTGCGTCGGCACGCCGAGAATCGGTCCTGCCTCGGCGAGCCGCTGGTCGAGGGTCCACACCGTGGCGCCATGCTCCGATGCCGTCGCGAGGTGCAGGGCGTCGCCAGCACGAAGCCCGAGGATATGCTGATCGGCGAATTTCGCGGCGACCCGAAAATGCCCGCCCGTCACCGGCAGCACGGTGAAGCTCTCAGCGACAAGCTTATTGAACATCGCGAGCGCTGCCGCGCGTTGATCCAGGTCGATCTGTCCGGTCCGAAGCTTGACCGCCATGGCGGAGGACATCTCGGTGATGGTCCAGTCGCTGATCACAAGTTGCGCAGGGTCCTGCTCCGCCAGCCAGCCCTGAACGCGCGCGGTCACGGCTTCGTTGGATAGCGCCGCGATGATCAGCGAAGTATCGAGATAGGACGTCAATAGCGATCGCCATCTCGCATCGATCGCACCAGATCGGTGGCAGCCTGAGCCTGCAGAGACATGGTTGCGGTCAGGGATTGGAGCAGGACGGCGTCGATCCGTTTGCGAGGGCGGGCCACGGCCGTGAGCCTGGCGACCGGCTTGCCACGCCGGGTTATGTCGATCGAGTCTCCAGCTTCAACCCGGTCGACGAGCTCACTCAGATGTGCCTTGGCGTCCGCCAGATTGACTGCATCCATGTCACGCTCCTGACCATGTAGATGGTCATGTAGCGCATAACGCGTGACAATTCAAGTGCAGAGCACGGCGAATAAGCAACTGGCTGCGTGAGCGAAGCAGGTGACCTGCAACGAGAATTATGCCGCTTCCCGCTTGACTCACACATATCCCGGCGGTTATACATCGATCAATAGCCGAAGAGTTATCGATCCCAATGCCAAACGCTCACGATGTACTCTTCAGAACGCTTGCCGATCCGACTCGGCGCGCTATTTTTGAGCGGCTGTGTCGCGAAGGAGAGCAGACGGTCGGGGCTCTGACGGCTCAGGCCGGAATTTCGCAACCGGCCGTGTCAAAACATCTCGGCGTTTTGAGGCAGGCCGGGCTCGTGCGCGACCGCCATGCAGGGCGACAGACCCATTATAGCGCGCAGCTTGCTGCGCTTGCCCCCCTGATTGACTGGACAAGCCAGATGACCGGGTTCTGGCAGAGCCGGTTCGACGACCTCGAAGACCTGCTCAAAAGGATGGACCAGTGAACCGAACGTCGACCGAAACGCTCTCCGTCGTTGTCGAACGGGAAATCGCTTATCCGCCCGAGAAGATCTGGCGCGCGCTCACGCAACCACACTTGATCGAGGAGTGGCTCATGAAAAATGACTTCAAACCTGTCGCGGACCACCGTTTCAATCTTCACGCAGACTGGGGCGCTGTCGAATGTCAGGTGCAGACGGTCGAGCCGAACAGAACACTGACTTACACGTGGGATACCAAGGATCTCAAGAGTGTCGTCTCCTGGACCCTCACCCCCACGAGCACCGGAGCCCGCTTGCGCATGGAACAGTCGGGCTTCCGGCCGGATCAGCAGCCTTACTTCCGGGGTGCCAAAGTCGGCTGGCCGAGGTTCTTTGACGATCTGGAGCAGGTTCTGGCGCGGACGGACTGAGATCCGCTGGGCTATCCAGGCAAGGGCTCTGTTACAGAGCGACATCACGAGGCGACAATGGAGGCAAGCCAATGAAGATCAAGTTGGCCAAAGTATACGTGGACGACCAGGAAAAGGCACTGGGCTTTTACACCGAAACGCTCGGCTTTACCAAGAAGGCCGATTTCAGCAATGGGCCGTTTCGCTGGCTGACCGTCGCATCACCCGACGAGCCGGACAGTGCCGAGCTGCAACTCGCGCTCAATGACAACCCCGCTGCAAAGACCTACCAGCAAGCCATTTTCCAGCAGGGCCAGCCCGCGGTCATGTTCTTCACCGATAACGTCAAGGGCGACTACGAGCGCATCAAAGCGCGCGGCGCCGAGTTCACGATGCCGCCGACCGAAGTAACCGGCTCGACCATCGCCCAGCTGAACGACAACTGCGGCAATCTCGTTCAAATCACCCAACTGGCGCGCTGGTAAAGCATGCGTTCAGTGGCGTGGCTGCCCGGCGGGAGTCGCCAAACGGGCTGCCCGATCCGCTTCGGTTGGTCTTCAGAGGAGGTCTCAATGGATTGGAACAAATGGGTTCGGCAGATCCACCGCTGGCTGTCGATCATCTTTGCGGCGGTCGTCGCCGCCATCTTCATCAGCCTGGGAGTAGGCAAGGAACCCGCCTACTGGGTATACCTCTTGCCGCTGTTTCCACTCTGCTTGCTCCTGCTTACCGGACTGTACATGTTCGTGCTGCCTTACGCTCCCAAGTGGCGCAACGCAGGGGGCACCGGCGCATTGGAGTGACCGCATGGCCAACAAGACGTCCATCAAGTCAGCGGCGGTCGCGAAGAAGCCCGCCGCCAAGCCTGCAGCCGCCAAGCCGGTCCTCCTCGCAGGCGGCAACCCGCAGATCCCGAAGGGTGATGGTGACGCTCCCGTGCAGGCCTACATCGCGGCCATGCCGGGCTGGAAACGCGACGTCGGCCGCCGCCTCGACGCACTCATCGAGCGCAACGTTCCCAACCTGCGCAAGGCCGTCAAATGGAACTCGCCCTTCTATGGCGTAGAGGGTCAAGGCTGGTTCCTCAACTTCCATTGCTTCACAAAGTACATCAAGCTGGCTTTCTTCCGCGGCACGTCGCTGCATCCTTTCCCTCCAGGCGAGTCCAAGCACAAGGACGTGCGCTACCTCGACATCCGCGAGGACGACCAGCTCGACGAAGCTCAACTCACCGACTGGGTAAAGCAAGCCAGCCAGTTGCCTGGCGAGCGAATGTGAGTGGAATGCCAGTCATTCCCGCAAACCCGGTGCCGACTAGCGGTATTCATGTGACGGGCGAGCGGCAACAACCCTAGGGAAAGCGACAATGGTGATGAAGAGTGGCTCTATGGAAGGAAATGCAGAGAGCTCCCCCTCGCAGCTGATAGATGCGAGGATCAGTGAGCTGGGCGATTGGCGAGGCAAGACGCTTTCCCATGTCCGCGCTCTCGTCAAGCAGGCTGACCCGGAAGTGGTCGAGGAGTGGAAGTGGCGAGGCGTTCCGGTGTGGTCGCACGCCGGAATAATCTGCACCGGCGAGACCTACAAGAACGTCGTGAAGGTGACCTTCGCAAAGGGCGCCGCCCTGCAGGATCCTTCAGGCCTGTTCAACTCCAGCCTCGAAGGCAACACTAGGCGCGCCATCGATATCCGTGAGGGCGAAGACATAGATGAGAATGCGTTCAAGGCGCTGATACGCGCTGCTGCCGCCCTGAACACGGCCCGATAGTCAGCTCCGGCCGATATGGTCGGCTAGCGGGCCGAGAGCGGCGAGCAAAGCTTCGCCGGTGGCTTGCGTCGCGTTCTCATGCGGCGCGCGCAGGTTCAGCCAGCGTCTGTCGCCGGACCGTACCGCCAGCACTGCCTTCATCGCGGAGATGAGGCCGGCGTCCTGGATGATTTTGCGGAACGCCTTGATGGCGGCATCCGCGTCAGTAATGTCCTCTCCCGCCAGCGCTGCGTCGTAGAGGGCCCGGATCGCTGCGGCATTCAGATTGACCGTCGCCGAGATGCAGCCCGCAGCACCGTTGGCGAGGCCTTTCGTCAGCTGTGCTTCCGAACTCGGGAACACCGCGACCCCTGGAGCTGCCGCAATGACCGCCACGGTGTTGTTCCAATCGCCGGCGCTGTCCTTGTAAGCCACCACGACATCCGGAAACGCTTGGCTCAAGCGGGCGGTCAGCGCCGGGCTCACCGGTACGCCGGAATTCTGCGGGATGTGGTAGAGGATCATCCTCATCGCCGGGTTCGCCACCCGTTCGATCAGCTCGCCATAGTAGCGGGCCTGTCCGTTGTCGCCGGCGGCCGTATAGAAGAACGACGGCAGCACCATCACCCCGGCACAGCCGAGCCCGACGGCATGCACCGTCAGCTCGACGGTCTCGGCAAGTGCCGTGACACCGGTGCCGGGCATCAGATGGCTTGGCGAAATGCCGGCCTCGACCAGCCACTCCAGCGCTTGCATGCGCTCGCGCAACGAGACGGACAACGCCTCGCCCGTGGTGCCGAACGGCGACAGGAAATGCGCTCCCTGATCCAGCACCCACTTGGCGTGTGATATCCAGAGGTCGCGGGCAATGCGGCCGTCGTTTTCGAACGGCGTCAGGATCGGTGCGATGGTTCCTTGTGGGCGGATCATGTGCGTCCTTCTACGGGTGAAAATCTGTGCTGTGCTCAAAGCCGGCATCAGAAATGTCGAGCAAGCTACATGAAGCAGTGTTGCTGAGTACCGGCCGTTCGACCTCGAAATCAAGCCGCTCGCGCATAGGCGCGCGATTGTGATCGGGCGGCGGTTCTGAGGCTCTCGAGGTATATCCTTGTCACGGGACAACCTCGTCCGGCCGAAAGGGGGGTGACAAACGAGTTCTGCTGTTTCATCAATGCCGCCTTTTGAGGAGAAGCCCATGCGCAGCATCGGCGTCGGCATTATCGGCTGCGGCAACATTTCGGATGCCTATCTGAAGGCATCGCCACAATTCCCGGTGCTCGACATTGTCGGCGTCGCCGACATCAACCGGGCGGCAGCCGAGGCGAAAGCAGCGACCTACGGCCTGGCTGCCATGCCGGTCGACGCGCTGTTGGCCGATCCGCGCGTCGAGATCGTGCTCAACCTGACGACGCCGCAGCATCATGTGCCGGTCGGCCTGCAGGCTGTCGGGCAACGCAAGCACGTCTATTCCGAGAAGCCGCTGGCAACGACGCTCAGCGACGCCGAGCGGCTGGTCGCGGCCGCGCGCGAAAAGGGCGTGCGCGTCGGCTGTGCACCCGACACCTTTCTTGGCGGCTCCCACCAAACGGCGCGGCGGCTGGTCGATAAGGATACGGTCGGGACCATTGTCGCCGGCTCTGCCTTCATGCAGGTGCCCGGCCACGAGCTCTGGCATCCCAATCCGGATTTCTACTATCAGCCCGGCGGCGGGCCGATGCTCGACATGGGACCGTACTACCTGACCTGCCTGGTCAATCTCCTGGGTCCGGTAAAATCCGTGACCGGGCAGGCGAAGTCATCCTACGCCACCCGCACCATCGGTTCTGGACCGCGCCAGGGCGAGACCATCCGGGTCGAGGTGCCGACCCATATTTCCGGCCTGCTCGCATTCGAGAATGGCGCCGCGGTCTCGATCACCACCAGCTTCGACGTCTGGAAGCATGAACACAATCACATCGAACTTTACGGAACCACGGGCTCGATGATCGTCTCCGATCCCAACCAGTTCCAGGGCGACATCAGGACCAGCCAGCGCAAGGGCGACTGGACGGTGGCCGATCAGATCCATTCCTATGGCGACGGCAATTACCGGGGCCTCGGCCTTGCCGACATGGCGCAGGCGATCGTCTCGGGCAGGCAACACCGCGCCAGTCTCGACCTTTCCCTCCATGTCCTGGAAATCATGGAATCGATCATCTCTTCAGCAGACGTAGGGCAGCGTATCGATCTCAGATATGGCTGCGCCCGGCCGGCGCCGATGCGCGCCGATCTGCCTTTCGGAATTCTGGAATAGGGAACAATGCGATGAGCAAGACGGCACTGATTTTCTGGGGCGGCTGGGAAGGTCACACCCCGGCTCGAAGCGCCGAAATCGTCAAGGAGATGCTGGCCGGCAACGGCTTCGACGTGCAGCTGGAGCAGGGGACTTCGGCGCTTGCCGATCCGCAACTGAGCAAGCTCGATCTCATCGTCCCGGTGATCACCATGTCGACGATCGAAAAGCCGGAACTGCAAAACCTGACCAGCGCCGTCGGGGCCGGCACCGGCCTTGCGGGCTTTCACGGCACGATGTGCGACAGCTTCCGCAACGAGCCGGAATACCAGTTCATGACCGGCGGCCAGTGGGTCGCCCATCCCGGCAACATCATCGACTATCACGTCGATATCACCAGGCCAGACGATCCGGTCATGCAGGGCATCGACGGCTTCGCCTACCGTTCAGAGCAGTATTACATGCATGTCGATCCGACCAACGAGGTGCTGGCGACGACTACTTTCACCGGCGAGCATCTCGATTTCATCGCCGGCGTCGTCATGCCGGTCGTCTGGAAGCGCCGCTACGGCAAGGGCCGCGTCTTCTACAGCGCGCTCGGCCACACCGCCGACGAGTTCGCCGTGCCGCAAATGCGCACGATGTTCGAACGCGGCGCGATTTGGGCCAGCCGAAACTCGGACCTTGCATAGCCGTTCAATCTGAACGCCACGTACCGTTGTAATCTCTCATAGGGCGGCCGCCCGAACGCGGACACAGGACCGGGCTGCGGCAAGCAATTAACTGCCATGGTAGTATCCAATACATCAGCGGTTCCCATCGAGAAATTCCGCAGCTGGAGGTCGAATGGAGCAGACGTGGCGATGGTTTGGCCCGAGCGACGCAGCAACGCTTGCCCATGCCAGGCAGGCCGGCGCGACCGGCATCGTGACGGCACTGCACGACATCCCTTACGGCGAAGTCTGGCCGATCGACGCCATCAGGCAGCGCCAGGCGCTTATCGAAGCGGATCCGGCGATGGGCCTGAAATGGAGCGTCGTCGAGAGTGTGCCCGTGCACGAGGACATCAAGCTCGGCCGCGGCGATCTCGACCGGCTCTACGACAATTTCAGGCAGACCTTACGCAATCTCGGCGCCTGCGGTGTGCGCACGGTCTGCTACAACTTCATGCTGATCCTCGACTGGACCCGGACCGACCTGGCTGCGCCGCTGCCGGGCGGCGGACGGGCGCTCCGCATGAACATGCACGAGCTTGCCGCGTTCGATTGCTACATGCTGCAGCGCAAGGGATCGGAGCGCGACTATGCGTCCGATGTTCTCCAGCGGGCGAGCGAATGGTTCGAGACGACGCCGGATACGTCAAAAGAGCGTCTGCTCGCCAACATCATGGCCGGCCTGCCGGGCGCCTTCAAGCGCTACGACATAGCAGAATTGCGCGAAGTGGTGGCCGAGCAGTCGGGCCTGTCGCACGACCGGCTGCGCGAGAACCTCGTCCGTTTTCTCGAAAACGTGCTGCCGGCGGCCGAAGAGGCGGGCGTCACGTTGGCGATCCACCCGGACGATCCGCCGCGCGATCTCGTCGGCCTGTGCCGGATCGTCAAGAACGCCGACGACATCGCCCTTATCCTGGACGCCGTGCCATCGGCCCATAGCGGCCTCACCTTGTGCACCGGGTCACTGGGCGCCAACCCGGCCAATGACGTGCCCGCCATCGCCAGGCGCTTTGCGCACAAGATAAACTTCGTGCATCTGCGCAACGTCAGCAAGGACCCGGACGGCTCGTTCATGGAATCCGAGCATCTGAGCGGCGATGTCGACATGGTCTCGGTGGTCTCGATCTTGCTCGACGAGCAGCAACGCCGCCGCGACGCCGGCGAACCGTCGGCGCTGCTGCCGTTTCGCCCGGATCATGGCCACGAGCTGATTGATGACGCTGCGCGGCACACCCATCCGGGCTACCCCGTGGTCGGCCGTCTTCGCGGCCTCGCCGAACTGAGAGGCGTAATGACGGCGATTGCCCATCAGCGCGGCTACCGGCTGCAATGACGGCGCCCCGCCTGCTCTGCGTCGGCGCGCTCACCTACGACACGATCTTGCGCCTCGATGTCCTGCCCTCCGGCGCCGGCAAGTTCCTGCCGAGCGAGGCCGTGCAGATCGCGGCCGGCATGGCGGCAAGTGCCGCTGCGTCAGCCAGCCGCCAGGGCGGGCAGGTCTGGCTATGGGCAAGCGTCGGCGACGATGCTGTCGGCCGCGATGTCATCGGCCAGATGGAGGCGGAGCGGGTCGACTGTTCGTTGGTGCGCAGGGTTGAAGGTGGCCGCTCGGCCATTGCCACGATCCTGGTCGATGCCGCCGGCGAGCGTATGATTGTGCCCTTCTACGATGCCGTCACGCAAGCCGATCCTGACCGTCTTCCGCCCGCGGATTTTTCCCGCTTCGACGCCGTGCTGGTTGATGTCCGCTGGCCCGGAGCCGCGGCCCTGGCGCTGGCGAAGGCTCGCGAGTGCGGCATCCCGGCGATCCTTGACGCCGATGTCGCGTCGCGACCGGTGCTCGACCGGCTACTTCCGCTCGCCTCGCATGTCGTTGCTTCGCTGCCGGCGGCACGCATCCTTTGCGGTCCAGAGGTTTCCGCCGGTTCCGCCGTCGCCATTCTCGGCGAACGGACCGGCGCCTTCGTGGCGGTCACCGATGGGGCGAACGGCACCGCGTTCCGGCACCCGGGCGGCAATGATGTCCGTCATCTGCCGTCGCCGCGGGTCGAAGCCGTCGACACCCTGGCGGCAGGCGACGTGTTTCACGGCACCTTCGCTCTCGGCCTGGCCGAAGGTTGGGACGAAGAGCGGGCGATAGCAGTGGCCAGCGCCGCCGCCGCGCTAAAGTGCCTGCGCTTTGGCGGACGGCTCGGCGCACCGACGCGCGCGGAAACGCTGGCTTTCATGCAAGGATCGACATGACGCCGAACACGCTTGGGCCGGTTCAACTGTTCGAGGGAGGATAAATGGCTGAGTTCAAAAAACGCGCACTGGTCACGGGAGCGGCCATGGGCATCGGCCGTGCTGTCGCCGAAAGACTGGCCGGGCAAGGCGTCGACCTGATTCTGTTCGACCGGGCGGGCGATCAGCTGGATGACGTCGCGGCGCAGCTTTCGGCGCGCGGCGTGACCGTGCACACCGTGCTTGGCTCGACCGCCGACACTGAAGCCTGTGGCCGCGCCGTCGAGCTTGCCCGGTCCGCGTTCGGCGGGCTCGACATGCTCTCCCACAATGCCGGCATCCAGCGTTACGGAACGGTGGAGACCACGGACGAGGCGCTTTGGGACGAGGTGATGAACGTCAACCTCAAGGCTGCCTACCTGCTCTCCCGCGCGGCGATGCCGCTGCTGCGGCAAAGCCGCGGCGCCATCGTCCATATGAGCTCGGTGCAGGGTCTGGCCAGCCAGGAAGGGGTTCTGGCCTACAGCACGGCCAAGCACGGCCTGATCGGGCTGGTCAAATCGATGGCCGTCGATTATGCGCCGCTCGGTGTGCGCGTCAATGCCGTCGCTCCGGGCGCGGTCGACACGCCGATGCTGCGGGATGCGGTCAAGCTCAACGATAAGCCCGACGAGATCCTGCGCATCCTCGACAACATGCATCCGCTCGGCCGTACCGCCCAGCCGCAAGAGATTGCCGCAGTCGTCGCCTTCCTGCTGTCCGACGATGCCTCCTTCGTCACCGGCGAGGTCGTACGCGTCGATGGCGGCCTGCTGGCGCGCATCGGCGGTTCTCCGCGCAAGGAATAACGTCGGCGCTGCTGCTTGCGCAGGCATTTCATGAACGGCTTGAAGCTGCAGAGCCTATAAGGGGTCGCCGATGGCACGGCTTTTGGGAACGCGGACCATCACCGAGGGGCGGCTCGACGAAACCGCCCCCGGCGCTTCAGTCGCGGCTAGGACGTTCGAGGTTTTGCTCGACCAGATCCTGACCTTCCGCCTGAAGCCGCACGAGCTGATTTCTGAAAAGGCGATGTCGGAAGCCCTCGGCGTGAGCCGCACGCCGGTCAGGGAGGCGCTCGCCCGGTTGGCCGGTCTTGGCTTGATCGACATTTATCCGCAGCGCGGCAGCATGGTGGCGCCGCTCCGAATTGCCGATCTCGAAAAATCGCAGTTTCTGCGCGAAGCGCTCGAAGTCGGCCTGATCAAGCGCGCGGTCGAGAGCCCGCGCCGTGCCGACCTGCTTGCCGTGCTCAAAGGCGAACTGGCCGTCCAGGAGACGTTCGCCTCCATCGCGGACGACAGGCGCTTCTTCAAGTCGGACGGGCTGTTCCACCAGCACATCGCCAGCCATGCCGGGTTTCCCGGAATCTGGGCCGACATCAGCGCGGCAAAGCTGCACATGGACCGCTTCCGCTTCCTGTCTTTTCCGCGCCTCGACAGCATGTCGGTGGTCCTCGGCCAGCATCGGCGGATTGTCGATGCGCTTGAGCAGGCCGACGCGTTTGCGGCGGAAGAGGCGATGCGAACGCATCTTCGCCGCATCTTCGAGGTGCTCGAAATCGTCCAGGAGCGCTATCCCTATTATTTCGAGGCAAACGGCAGTGTGAGCCCGCTTTCGGCCGGCTCAATCCAAGCCTGAGCCTTTCTTGCGCGCTTCCGAAGGTGTCTTGGTCTTGCTGCCGGATTTGTCGGAAGCTGGCTCGGCTTTGCGATCTTGACCCTCGCCGCCTTGCTCGTTGCGGAGCTGCTTTTCCACAATCGATCGCGATCCTTCCGCCGGGTCTTGTTCAGGATGAGTATCGGTTCCCGTCATGTCGGCTCCTATCCATTTTGATCAATTGCGTGCGGCGTGGGCTGACCTCCGCCGCCGGTTCTGTCGCGCCCGATCATCAGCCAGGCGGCGAACAGCACGACCAGTACGACCACGATCCAGGCGACGAAACGAGGCATCGGTCTCATGTCCCTCGCCGCCGCTTGCTGCCGCGTGCCTCCGGATCGGAGCCGGCCTCGAACGTTGGATCGGGCACGACCGGGCCGCGTTCGGCCTCGGAACCCTCAGCTTCGATCTCCTGCACGGCCTGATCCCAGTGCTCGCGCTCGCGTCCTTGCGGACGGCCTTCGCGCTCCCAGATCTCGTGGGCTCGCTGCCTGATACGCTCTTCCCTGTCCATGGCTTTGCCTCCTCATCCCCTAATCCGGCGATCGCTGGTTTGTTCCGCGGTGCCAGCGCCGTTCATCGCGGTTCAGTTGACCTGATCACCCAGCGCTCTAGATCAAACTTCGCGCCGAAGTCGCTTGGTGCGGGGAGAACAATCGTGTGGCAGCAACGCTACAAGCACCTATTGTAAATGCCGTTACAGCCGTCGGTCCTCGACCAGACCGCCTGTGCTTGCTGCTGATAATATTTGTAGTGACGGCATGCTCGCCTTCCGGCCAGGTCGAGCAGCAGTCGAAAACCGCGGCTTCCGCCACACAGACCGCATCGCTGGTCCTGGAGAGCTGGATCGCTGGGGGAGCCCCGTCGGAATACACGTCGCGCACTTTGCAATCGGCCGGCAAGGCGCTCGCCGATGCCGGTGCGCAAATCCAGTCCGCCAAGTCGCCTGAGCCCGGCGGGCAAGCCGGTCTGACGATGGCAGTTGGACGGCTTTCGGCAGCGGCAATTCGCGCGGCGACGGCCGTGCAGTACGGCAACCGCTCGGAAGTGGAACACGCGCAGCAGGATCTGCGGGCCGCCGCCGCCGACCTGAGCACGTCCTACGCGAAATATTTCGCGCCGAAATCATGAAGAAGCTGCTCGAAATATCGCTCGGCGTCGTCACCAGCGTTGGCGGCTTTCTTGAGGTCGGATCAATGGCGACCGCCGCTCAGGCCGGCGCCGCCTTCAGGTTTCAGCTGATATGGGCCGTCGTCCTGGGCACGATCTGCATCATCTTCCTGGTCGAAATGGCCGGACGCTTCGCCGCAGTTAGTCATCACACCATCGCCGACGGGATCCGGGAACGGTTTGGCTTCAACGCCTTTCTGTGGCCGTTGCTCGCCACTTTGCTGGTTAACTTCCTGGTCATGGCAGCCGAAATCGGCGGTGTTGCCATTGCGCTCGAGCTCGCCACCGGCATCGGCTTTCAGTGGTGGGCGCTGCCGGTCGCTTTTCTGGCATGGCTGTTCCTTTGGAAAGGCACGTTCGGACTCATCGAAAAAGGCGTCGCGATCCTCGGGCTGGTCACGCTGTGCTTCGTGGTTGGCGCCGTCATGCTGAAGCCCGATTGGGGGCAGGTCGCGGCCGGGGCCGTGCCAACACTGCCGGATCACGACGCGGCCAACTACTGGTTCATGGCGGTCAGCATTCTTGGTGCGTCGATCTCGCCCTATCTGTTCATGTTCTATTCGTCGGGAGCGATCGAGGACGAGTGGGACAAGAGCTATCTCGGAGCCAATCGGGCGATTGCCGGCCTGGGCATGAGTTTTGGCGGCACAATCGCTATGGGTGTGCTGATTGTGGCGGCGCTCGTTCTGGCAGCACACGGCATAGTGCAGGTCGACGACTACCACCAACTGCCGCTGATGCTGATCCAGATCTTCGGTTTCTGGGGGTTCGTCCTGTTCGTTGCGTCACTAGGCATTGCCTGCTTCGGCGCCGCGCTCGAAATCGGCCTGCAGCAAGCCTACCTTGTGGCGCAGGGTTTCGGCTGGACCTGGGGCGAGAACCTGAAACCGCGCGACGACCCGGGTTTCAGCACCGTGTATACGGTCTCGCTGTTTCTCGCCGCCATTCCGATCGCACTGGGTCTCGATCCGCTGAAGCTCACCATCTTTTCCATGGCGCTGACGGCCGCCAGCCTGCCGCTGACCGTGGTGCCGTTCCTCTTCCTGCTGAACGACGAGCGTTATGTCGGCGAGCACCGCAATGGCATCATCGCGAATGCCGCGGTAATCTTCATCATCGCGCTCGGTTTCGTGCTCGCGATCGTGACCATTCCTTTGCAGATATTCGGAGGCACGTGATGGATTTGCTGCGCGACATCCTGGACAAGCAAGTGGTCGACCGCAAGCAGGTCAAGATCGGCAAGGTTGACGGGCTGGTGGCCGAACTCAGGCCAGGCAAGCCGCCAAAAATCATTGCGGTCGAGCTCGGCTCGATCACGCTGGCGCGCCGGCTTGGCCAGCGGCCGGGGCGCTGGATGGCGCGGCTTGCGGCAAGGCTCGGCGGCAAGCGCCATGCCGAGCCGCACCGCATCGCCTGGAACAAGGTGCGCGACATCGGCGTCGACATCGAGTTCGATATCGACGTCCGCGAAACGGCGATTTTCGACTGGCAGGACTGGCTGCGCGATCATGTCATTGGGCGTATCCCGGGAGCTGGATGATGGCTACTATCAATCTCGAGCAATTGGCTGGCAGGAATGTGCTTTCGCAGCGCGGCAAAAGCATCGGTCATATCGAGGAGATACGCGCAGAATCGGATGGCGACGACCTGGTGATTGCTGAGTACTATGTCGGCATCTACGCGGCCTTCGAGCGTCTGTCCGCTTCGGCCATCGGCATTGCGGTCCTCAATGTCTTTCGACTGCGCAGTCGCGACAGCATGTACCGCATCCCTTGGGACAAGCTCGACATCTCCGATCCGGCGCGGCCGCGGTTGTTATGCACGACGGAAGAACTTTCCGGTATGAAGGGGAGTATCGAGCGCGATAAACCGGAATGAACGATATTTTCCCGCCGTCGGAGAATGGGGTCCAGTGAAAGTCCTGGTTACCGGCGCCACCGGCCTAATCGGTGCCTCCGTTGTGGCACGCCTTCTTTCCGAAGGACATGAGGTGATCGGATTGGTCCGCAGCCCCGGCGCAAACCGGACCGGCAATTATCAATTGCTGGTGCTGGACATGGCGGTGGCGCTGCAGCCCGAAGACTGGCTACCGCATCTCAGGGGCATAGACGCCGTCGTCAATTGTGCCGGCGTTCTGCAGGATAGCCCTCGTGAAAAGACGCGCGAAGTCCATCGCGAGGCGGCGGCAGCACTCTTCCTCGCCTGTGCGCGGGCAGGGGTTACCCGGGTGATCCACTTCTCGGCAATCGGCGTCGATCGGGCGCAGCCTTCGGCATTCTCGGCGACGAAGCTGGCTGGCGACCAAGCGCTTATGGCGCTTGATCTGGATTGGGTGATCCTGCGCCCGTCCGTGGTGCTCGGCCGGCCGGTGTTTGGGGCCAGCGCATTGTTTAGGGGTCTCGCCTCGCTGCCGGTGCTGCCGTCCATGCCCGGCACCGGCCGGCTCCAAGTGGTGCAGCTCGACGACGTGGTCTCAACCGTCGTCTTCCTTCTCGATCCCGCCAGTCCGTCTCGCATCGTGCTGGAACTTGTCGGTCCCGAACAGCTGAGCATGGACGAGGTCGTCGGCAGCTATCGCCGATGGCTCGGCTGGGCTCCTGCAGCCAGGTTTGTCTTGCCGGCGGCTGTTGCGAGGCTTCTCTACCGCCTCGGCGACCTTGCCGCGATGTTCGGCTGGCGTCCACCGATGCGCACCAACGCGGCCAGAGAGATTGCCCGAGGAGCGGTTGGAGATCCCTCGGACTGGACCGCCACGACCGGCATACGCCCGCAAACCCTGGCGGGTTTCCTCGCGCTCAATCCGGCAACGGTGCAGGAAAAATGGTTTGCCCGGCTGTATTTCATCAAGCCTGCGATCTTCGTCGTCCTGCCCTTCTTCTGGATCGTGACGGGTATTGTGTCGCTGACCACCGGCTATAACGGTGGCGTCGAGCTGATGCAAAGCACGGGGGGTGGCATATTGTCGGTGCCGACCGTGATAGCCGGTGCTCTTGCCGACATCGCCGTCGGCGCGCTCCTAGCCTGGCGGCCGGCGGCGCGAAAAGGCCTCTATGGCGGCATCGCGCTCTCGCTCTTCTATCTGGTCGTCGGAAGCTTCCTGAGCCCCGATCTGTGGAACGACCCGCTTGGGCCATTCCTCAAGGTGTTGCCGATCCTGGTGCTGCACTTTGTGGCCTTGGCAGTGCTGGAGGAGCGTTGATGCTCTATTTCCTGCTGAAATTTCTGCATGTCATCGGCGCATCTGTGCTGCTCGGCACCGGCGCCGGCATCGCTTTCTTCATGCTGTTCGCGCACAGGACCGGCAATGCCGCGACGGTTGCGGCGGTGGCGCGTATCGTTGTCGTCGCCGACTTCCTTTTCACAGCGACGGCCGTGGTCGCGCAACCTTTGACCGGAGCCGCGCTCGCCTGGCAGGCAGGCTACTCGCTGTCGGAGGGCTGGATCGTACTTTCGATCGCGCTCTATATCTTCACCGGAATGTTCTGGCTCCCGGTCGTCTGGATGCAAATGGAGATGCGCAAGCTGGCATCGCAAGCCGCCGCTGCAGGCGCGCCGTTGCCGCCGCGCTACCATCGGCTCTTCTGGTTGTGGTTCGCCTTCGGCTTCCCCGCCTTCGCTGCCGTGCTCGGGATTTTCTGGCTGATGGTCGCTCGGCCAGCAATCGAGTGGTAGGTCGCAGGCAGGTCCCACTGCGATAATGCCCTGTCAAAGCACTGCGGAAAATTCCGGCCCCTGCACCGCGAATATCTGCCGGAGCGGACGTGCGTCTCGACCTGTAAGTCGCACCGGAGTCCGGTCTCGTATCATTTCCAACCGCGCGCTCACCCCTATCGGCACAGGACAAGAGCTCGTCTTGAGGCTGGTTAGGCTTCGCTTACCAAAAAAGATGACGTCTGGGGGAACACGGGAAGCACAGGCAAGTTCGGTGCGCAGTGGAGGAGATTGCGCCATGAACAGTGTTATTTATCTCATCGGCCTTGTCGTCGTCGTGCTTGCGATCCTCTCCTTCCTCGGATTCCACTAGGAGACACCATGCAGGACAAAGACGATCAAGGCCGTCAGACGGCCGATTTCGAGACAGCCAGAAGCGAGCTTTCGGAAAGACTACAACGGGAAAAGCAGACCGCGACGGAAGCGCTCCACGATGCGCGTGACGAGATCACCAGGAAAGCCGGAGATTACGCATCGGAAGCAAAGCAAGCATTGTTCAACAAGGCGGAGGGAACGCAGCGCGACATGAGCGCCAGTCTCAAGGCCTTCAGCGGCGCATTGCGCGCGGCAAGCGAGCATCTTGCCAACAATGATCAACGGACCGCTTCGAAATTCGCCCTTGACGCCGCAGGCGGGCTCGAGCGGCTTTCCTCGTCCCTGAAGGATAAACCCTTCGACGAGGTGCTTGGCGAAATTCAGTCGTTCGGCCGCGAAAACTCGGGGGCGCTGATCGCCGGCTCGGTATTGGCAGGCCTGGCTTTGGGGCGGTTCATCAAGAGCTCGCCACCCTCTGCCCAAACCGGAGCACCGGGCCAGTCGGGAAAAGGCCGGGCGCCCGAGACGGGTCCTAGCTCGAATGAGTCGGGATGGCGATCGGCAGAGCCAGTTGAACCAGCCCCGTTAGGATCCGATCAGTCCGGCGATGACTGGGCCAATGCAAGCCTGGAGCGAAACCCATGACTGACAACCAGGACACTCGCAGCCTGACAACCCTTGTCAGCGATCTGGCACAGCAGGTCACAACACTGCTTCAAACCGAAAGCAGGCTGTTGCGGGCTGAAATGTCAGAAAAGTTAAGCAAGGCCGGCGCCGGCGCCGTGGAGGTAATGGGAGGCGTCATTTGCCTGCTTGCCGCCCTGATGGTGCTTTTGCAGGCGCTGGTGATTGCCTTGGCGAGCGCCGGCCTGGGAGCCGGATGGTCCTCGCTGCTCGTCGGCGTCGTGGTGGCAGTACTGGGCGTCATACTCCTGCGCTCCGGCAAGGCAAGCATGGCTCCCTCAGAGTTGACCCCCGACCGGACCCAAGACCAACTTAAACGCGACGCACGCGTGATCAAGGACCAGATAAGATGACCGACAAATCCGCAGCCGAACTCGAACGCGATGCCGACATTGCCCGTGCCAAGATAACGGACACGGCAGACTCGATCCGGAGCAAGATGACACCAGGTCAGCTGATCGACGAATTCACCGGGATGTTCAGCGGCGAGGGATCCGCCATGCTCAGCAATCTTAAGACTCAGGTCAGGGACAATCCGTTGCCGCTTACATTGGTCGGCGCGGGCCTGGCCTGGCTGATGCTAGGCAAGGGCACGTCGGTAGACAGTTCAGCACTTGGTGCCTATTCGACCGGCAGGGAACCTGACGGCACCCGAAACTTCTCTGACCAGAGGGGCTTGGGCGGGGCCTGGCAGGACTCACGCGGCGATGAGTACGGTGCCGAGGGCGAAGGTTCCGCCGGCTCCATGCTCTCCGATACCGCCCGTTCGGTTGCGTCCGTGGCAGGCGGTGCGGCTGAGGCTGTGGCAGACGTTGCGAGCGGCGCCAAAGAAAGATTGAGAAGCACAGCCGGGCAGGTCGGCTCGGCCGCCACCGATAGGACGGGGCGGGTGCGGCAGTCGGCTCAGGACCTGTTCCAGCGCGAACCTCTGGCAATGGCCGCGGTAGGCCTTGCCGTGGGCACCGCCATTGGCGTGATGCTGCCTCACACCGCCGCTGAGGACGCGCAACTCGGCCCCTACCGCGACAAGCTTCGTGACAGTGCCGAGGAAGTCTTTGAAGAAGGCGTGGAGCAAGCCAAGCAGGTCGCCGCCGAAGCATATGAGACTGTAAAGGAAGAGGCTGACCGACAGGGTTCCAGCGGCGACGCCGAGACGTTGGTCGACCGCGTCGAGAAAGTCGTGAAAAAGACGGCAAGCAAAACCGAGGAAGCCATTCGCGATCGTTTGCCGGAGACCGACGAGGCTCCCAAATCGAACGAGTCTCCCGAAACGACGTGATTGCGCTACGGTCGTTCGTGGCGACTCCGACCGCGGTCGCCTCGCGGTTGGAACATCGAAGTCGGCTAGGAGCCCGCAACCTTCCGCTGACAAAGGTGATTGCGGCGCTCAAGTCATTAGCCGAGGCGCTCCGGTCCGTTCCGATTCTTCGCTCTAAATCCGTTCGGTTCTTCGGCTCCATGAGGCGTGTCTGCCCACGGCGTGGCACGCAATTCTCAGCAGCACTGTCCAATTCTGAAAAAAACAACCACCCCGTCAATTCGACTGGGACGACGACGTCGAGATTGCACTCGGCCCACTCGCCAAAGAAGCTCATATCCGAGATGCCCGCGAAACAATCCGCACAGCAGATTACCGGGCATAGCGGCGCTCGGCGATGTCCGACTAATCGCGGGCAGCCTCGCCGATGCGGGCCGGTTCCGAAAGGTTCGTCGGCAACTAAGGCATCGAGCCGAAGGCGGTGACGATTGCCGGTCCCGGCAAACCGGCATCGGTAGACTGCCGGCAGGGTTTGATCTCGACTAGGCGAGCAACGATGTCATTTCAGCGAATAGAGGTAGGCAGCGACGTCCCGCGCCTCCTGCTCGGAAATCCTTGTCGAAGGCATTGCCGCGTGCGGATTGATCTCCCTTGCGGCCCGTATCCAACGGACCATGTTTCGCGGGTTGTTGGACAATACGCCGCCGATATAGACCCGGGTGGCCAAGCTGGCGTCGAGGCGTGGACCGACCATTCCCTGCGCGCCGGGAACGCCGGTGATCGTGTGGCATCCAGCACAGCCATTGGCCATCATGATGGGTATAGCGCGGGCGCCAACACCGCCGGTTGCATTGTCGGCCTTCTGCTCCACTCGACGGCTTTGCTCGAAGTACAACGCGATCCCGGCCAGGACTGCAACGAGCAAGACAATTGCTGCGGCGCCGAGTATGGGTCCGGACGGAGTAAAGCGCGATGTGGCGCGCACACCGATGCTGCTGGTGGCATTGTCCGTTTTATGCGCGACCCTGATGAGGCGCTCCGGCCACAACGTCAGCGCCGTCCAAGCTGCGGCCAGCACGACAATTGCCGTCCCGGCACCAATGACCAGCTTAGACAGCTTGGAGCGCATGCGACGTCTCCCATCTTCTCTGTCCACTGGAGCGGATCCACAGGCCGGCCAGCAGCAAAGCCGCGCCGCCATAGATCAGGCCGGCCGGAACCCACATCACCAGACCGGCGAGCTGCTGGTCCTCGAGCGGACTAAGGTTCCACAATTTCGCACCGGCTGCGTTCACCGGATACCACAGCCTTGGCGAGACCAGCAGCAGCACCCCGAGCAGGCCGGTATGCAGCGAGGTGAAGAAGAGGTGCATGACTGCGCTGCCATAGGCTTGTTCGCGGCCTGAACGCGGCAGCAGCACCCACCAGAACAGCAGCCCTGTGCCGAAGAACCAGGCATGTTGCGCATAATGCAGGACACCCCGTGCAAGCGCCGCCTCGAACAGCGCCGGAACGTGCCACGCCCATATCGCGACGCCGTGCAGGAAGGTCGCGGCAACAGGGCGGCTGATGGCGGCCCAAACGGTTCGAAGCATCTTCGCCTGCCCGGCTGCGCCAAATGCCAGCCGCAGCTTGATCGGCAATGCCCACATCATCGCCGCCGCCGGACGGGAGGCGACCAGCAGGGGTGCCACCACCGCCATCAACAGCTCATGCTCGATCATGTGGGCGGTGAAGACGCGCTCACCCAATGCATGGAGCGGACTGACCAGTGCTGCCGCCAAAATGGCCCAGCCGGTCGCGAACAGCAGGGCTTGTCGCATCCGCAACGGGCGGCTGCGGGCGCTCCGCCGCCACAGCCGAAAGGCGCCTGCCGCGTAAAGCAGTGCGACCACGCCTAGCGGCAGCGTGATCGGCAACGCCAGTGTCCAGCCGGCCTGCGGGGCACCGGCACCGTAGCAGATCGAGGTCGAGAAGAGCGCGTCGAAGCTCATCGCAGACAGCCGTCGAGAATGAGCGAGGCGGCGCCTTGCATGACGATTACCAGCGCAAACAGCAACGCGCTGAGAATGCCGATATTGGCGACGAAATCCTCGGTGCCGCGCGCACGGTCCGGTTTAAAGGCGGCGCCACCTTGCTGTCGCGCCCGCCACGACAGCGCCCCGCCGAGCAAGGCCAGCACCGTCAGCATCAGCGCAACGACCGGTATGACAGGAATGCCGTGGGCGCACTGCCACTCCACGACCGCGTAATTCAGCTGCGTCGACACCGCCCAGGCCAAAGGCCCGGACAACAGCCCGCCCCATGATGTGCCCAAGCGAAGCGCACGCATCTCAGTCAAGCCTCGGCATCCAATAGATCAACAGATAGATCGGGATCCAGGTCGCGACCACGAAATCCCAGTAGAAGACGTTGTCGCCAACATCCCCGAAACGCCGGCCGCTATAGCCATGGCGCGTGAACATCAGGACCGTCAGCACCAGCGTGTCGCCGACGTCGGTGATCAGGTGTGTGGTGTGGAGGCCGAGCAGGACCCACAGCATTGAGCCGTACGCATTGGTATCCCAATAGATGTTGAGGGCCGGAAATTCGAACCACCGCACGACAAGCGGTGCGATACCGAGCAGCGTCATGACGATCAGGCCGATGCGCACGGGCACCATGGCACAGGCTTCGGCGTAGCGGTTCAGTATGTGATTGGGCACCACGCTGGCGAGCAGCAACAGTGTGACGATGGTGCCTGGCCAATGGTTGGGCGGCGGCACGCCCAATGGCCAGTCGGGCGACAGATAGGCGAGGTAAAGATAGGCGCCTGCGGCGAGCGCGAAGCCGGTGCCCTCCAGCGCCATGAAAGCGAGAGTGCCCCACCAGGTCGGGCTGCGCGGTCCGATCCCGAAGGTCGGGAGTTTGGAAAGATCGGCGGCAGGACGCTGTTTCATTCCTCATCCTCCGGATCGCCTTTCGGCCAGAACCAACCGATCAAAGTGATGGCGATTGGCCCGGCTCCCCAGACCACCGCCCACGGGCTGAAGATCGAATAGAGAAAGGTGGCGCCGACGGCGAGCGCGGCGAACAATGGCCAGATCGACGGCGTCGCCGACTTCTCGCGCACATCTGGATGCGCCTCTGCCACCGTCGAAATGACAAGTTCGCGCGCGTCGACGCGAAGCCCGGTCGCGACAGGCAGCGTGTCACGTTCGGCCCAGAGCGGCTCGGAGTGGGTAACCACCGGAATCCGAGCGAAATTATAGCTCGGCGGCGGGGAGCTTGTCGCCCATTCAAGCGTGCCCGCATTCCAGGGATTGTCCCCGGCCGGGGCGCCCCTCGAGGCGCTGTACACCAGGTTTATGGTGAACAGAACGAAGCTTAGGAACAGGACGACCGCGCCGGCTGTGATGAACAGGTTGATGTTGCCCCAGCCGAGCTCCACCGGATAGGTGTAGACCCGGCGCGGCATGCCCCACAGGCCGACAATGTGCATCGGAAAGAACGCCGCATTGAAGCCTATGAAGGCAAGCCAGAAGTGCCAGCGTCCAAGACGCTCGCTCATCATCCGGCCGGTGATCTTGGGGAACCAGAAATAGGTCGCGCCAAGCAGCGGGAACACCGACCCGCCGATCAGCACGTAGTGGAAATGCGCGGTAACGAAATAGGTGTCGTGTACTTGCAGGTCCAATGGCACCGACGCCAGCATCACGCCGGTCAGGCCGCCCGCGACGAACGTGAAGAAGAAGCCGAACACGAACAGCAGCGGCGTCCTCATTATCGGGCGTTCGTCCCACAATGTCGCCAGCCAGCAGAAGATCTGCAGCCCGTTCGGGATGGCGATCAGCATGCTCGAGGCGGTGAAGAAGCTCGCGCCGAGCTTGGGCAGGCCAGTTGCGAACATGTGGTGAACCCACAGGCCGAACGACAGGAAGCCGACCGAAATCAGCGACAGAACCATGCCCAGATAGCCGAATACCGGACGCCGGGCGAAAGCGGCGATGATCGAGGACACCATGCCGGTGGCCGGCAGGAAAATGATGTAGACTTCGGGGTGGCCGAAGAACCAGAACAGGTGCTGGAACAGCAGTACGTCGCCACCCTCGGCGGGATTGAAGATATGGGTGCCGACCAGACGGTCGAGGATCAGGAAGGTCGACGTGATCATGACCGCCGGCATGGCGAACACGATGACGAAGGAGGTGACCAGCATCGCCCAGACATAGAGCGGAATCTTGTCCAGCGACATGCCCGGCGCGCGTTGCTTCAGCACGGTGACGATGGTGGCAACCGCGACCGCCAACGACGACACTTCGGTATAGGTGATCATCTGCGCCCACACGTCGGAACGTTTGCCTGGCCCGAATTCAGGACCGGACAGCGGCACGTAAGAAAACCAGCCGACGTCGGGCGCCATGTCGAGTGCAAACGACACCCAGGCGAAGAGGCCACCGGAGAGATAAATCCAGAAGCTGAATGCATTGAGGCGCGGAAAGGCGATGTTGCGGGTGCCGACCATCAGCGGCACGAGATAGATGCCGGTCGCCTGAACGATTGGCACTGCAAACAGGAACATCATGGTCACGCCATGCATGGTGAATAGCTGGTTGTAGCGGTCCGGCCCGATCAGCCCGCGCTCCGGCCCCGACAGTTGGATGCGCATGGCAACGGCGCTGAGGCCACCGAGGCACAGGAAGACGAAAGCGGTGATCAGGTACCGCCGCGCGACAATTTTGTGGTCGACGCTCGAGAGCGCACCGATGATGCCCGGCACGGTCTGCCATGTCCGCGCCAGCCAGCGCTCGAGGCTGGCGTCGTCGAGGCCGGTATCGCGAGGGCCGTCGCGCTCGGGAGCCAGGTCACCCTTTTGTGCTGCGGCGCGTTGCGGGGCGAGGTCTCGCCCATGGGCTAGGTCGGCGCTGCTCATTTCAAGCCCTCGAGATAGGCTACTATCGCGTTCAGCTCGTCCCCGTTCAGTCCCACCACGGGCATGTGGGCACCTGGCTTGATCCCTTGCGGATCGGCTATCCAGGCTGCGAGATTGCCGCGGCTCATCGCCAGCGTTCCGGCAGCGAGCGTCCGCCGGCTTGCGATATGTGTAAGGTCGGGAGCGACCGTACCGCCGGCGATGGTGCCGCCGATCTTGTGGCACATCACGCATGGTCGTTTGAGGAACAGGTCGTGGCCGGCTTTGGCCTCGGTCGACACGGGAGCAGCTGCCGGCCGCAGCTGATCGTTCAGCCACGCGTCGAAGACGGGCCGAGGTTCGGCGATGATGAAGGTGCTCATATTGGCGTGCTGCGCGCCGCAGAACTCGGCGCACTGGCCGCGATAGACGCCGGGCTTGTCAGCCTTCAGATCGAGAACGTTCTCGTGGCCTGGAATGAGGTCCAGCTTGCCCGAGAGGTTCGGCACCCAGAAGGAATGGATGACGTCGGTCGAGGTTACTACAAGCCGCACCGGCTCGCCCGCCGGGATGTGGATTTCATTGGCGGTCGTCAGGATGCGGTTCGGCTGATCGTTTTCGTAGCGCACCTCCCACCACCATTGATGCCCGGTCACCCGGATCGTCAGCGCCGCATCCAAGCCGATGGCGGCAAGCGTCCGGTTAGCGACGTAGCTCAGCAGCGTCAGGCCGACCAGGATCAGGGCGGTAGCGGCGAGTGCGGCGACGACAATTCGCATCTTGCCGCGCTCGGCGGCAGCGTCGAGGACAAGCGGATCGCCGACCGGCGCGGGGCGTCGGGCCAATGGCAGGATCAGCACGGCCATCACCAAAAGCCAGACCACCGTGCACAGTGCTGTGAAGAACCAGATCAGCCATGCAAGCTCGCTCGCGGCCGGGCCTTTTGGGTCAAGCGCGGATTGCCAGCCGCTGCATCCTGCAAGGAGCAGCATGCAGGCTGCGCCGCAGCACACGCTGCAAACAAGGCGGTTCACGGCGACTTCCCCAGAGTCGCGGCATCCGGCAGGCGATTTTCGGACGGATGGGGCATCATGTCGTCGTCGCGGCTCGGCGCAGCCGATTTTGGCGCGTTGCCGCTCAACGCGCGGACGAAGGCCGCAAGCTCCCAGATCTGGTCGTCCGGGATCTTGTCCCGGAAGCTCGGCATGCCGTTTGGCCGACCGTCCCTGATCGTGGCGTGGATGCTTTCGATCGAGCTGCCATAGAGCCACTTCTGGTCCATGAGCGCCGGGCCCATGCCGCCACCGCCATTGGCATGGCAGCCGGAACAGTTAAACCAGTTGAACAGACGCTTGCCCTCGCTGAGGTGGAAGGCGTTGGCCTCGAACACTCCGGCCTTGTTGTTGGACGAGGCTGGCCGCTGGCCGCCCGGCTCGAGGGCCGTTACGGCTGCCGGTTGGTCGCCCGAGCCGAGCGCCGACTGTGGACGCGTGTCGCGTTCCTCACGCTGGCAGGCGGCAAGAACGAGCATCGCCGACAGCACGCATGGAAGGCCGCGGTTCATCGCGCTGCCGCCCCGGCGATGTCGAGGCGAGGCACGTCATATGCCGCCAGGATTGCATCGATCTCGGCGCGGTGTTTGGCGAGCGCTGCGTCTACCTCGCTGCGCAGCGCATCGTCGTCGTGGCGCACGCCCATCGAGATGTCGTAGATCATCGGCAGCAGCGGACCGTCGATGCGCGGTGCAACCGGCGTAATCCGCAACGGTACTTTTTGCCTGGCACCGAAGTAGCCGGCCAACGGCCCCCAGACGACGGCCATATCGATGTCGCCATTCGCGACCGCCTCAATGATGCGCGCTGGCGGGTTTGGCGCCGAATAGTCGCCATAGACGGGGAAACCGACGAGATGGCCGACGATGCCGCGACTGCCGAGCGCCTGGACGGGTGGCGAGTTGGCGCCGTCGTCGCCGATCAGCTGGACGCCGATGTGCAGATCGCGCAGGCGAGGATCGTTGAAGGACGCGATTTCCGGCGCATCTCTGCGTGTCACGAAGACGTAGGAAGACCGGTAGTAGGGCGCGGTGGTGCGCAGCATCTCGAGATTGGTGGGCGTCCCGGGCACCAGATCGCACAGGCCGGCTTTCAGCGTGTTGCGGACGAAGCCGCGCCGCTGTGCCCACCACGTGTAGGAAACAGTCGCACCCAGCTCCCGGGCGACGAGTTCGGCAATCTTGTTTTCAAAGCCTTCCCGGGTGGCATTGGAGAACGGCATGTTGTTGGGATCTGCGCAGATCCTCAACTCGCGCGCATCGGCAACGGCGGCCACAAGCGAGAGCGCCAGTGCGCCAACCGCGGCGGCAAGCCGCCGCGAACGCGTTTTCCGTGAGCACATAACGCGGCCGATCGTCTCAAGGCAGCCGGAACACATACAGCGTACCTCCCGCCGTGGTTACATCCTTCAGATCCTTCATGACGTTGACGAAGCCGAGCGCAGCGGTGGCGTCGCGCGGGTCGAGATCGCCGGATACGATCGCACCGGCCCAGCCGCCGACGCCCGAAAGAACCGCAACATATTGGTGCCCGTCCGGGCCGCGATAGGTGATCGGCTGGCCGATGATGCCGGACGACGTCTTGAACTGCCAAAGCAGTTCGCCGGTCCTGGCGCTGACCGCCTTGAACCAGCCTTCCATCGTGCCATAGAACACGACGTTGCCGGCGGTGGCGACCGCGCCGCTCCACACCGGAAAGTTCTCCTTCAGGCTCCACGCCGGCTTGGCGGCGGCGACATCCCAGGCAGTAAATGCACCGCGATTGCCGCCCGGCCCGGGAATCATGCGCACGTTCATGCCGACATAGGGCGTGCCGGCGATGTAATTCACCTCGACGCCTTCTTCGTCCATGCACATGTTATTATGCGGGATGTAGAGCAGGCCGGTCTTGGGCGAGAACGCCGAAGGTTGCCAGTCCTTGAGGCCCGATGCGGTGGGACAGATGTCGCGGACGACCTTGCCGGTGCCGGTCTTCTTGTCCGGATTTACAATCAGCCGGCCGGTCTTCAGGTCGACGCCCTTGCTGGAATTGACAGGCCCGAACGGCACTGCCGACAGTACTTCGCCCGTAGTGCGGTCCAACAGATAGACGTAGCCGTTGCGTTCCGGTCGGACCAGCACCTTGCGGGGCTTGCCCTGCCAGGTCATGTCGAGCAGCACCTGTTCGTTGATGCCGTCGTAGTCGTGCAAATCGTGCGGGGTCCATTGATAAAACCATTTTGCTGCGCCGGTGTCGGGATCGCGGGCAAAGATGCCGGCGGTCCATTTGTTGTCGCCGGGCCGCAGATCCGGATTCCACGGACCGGGATTTCCGGTGCCGTGGAAGATCAGGTTGAGGTCCGGGTCATAGGAAATCCAGCCCCACACATTGCCGCCGCCGATCTTCCAGGCGTCGGGCGGCCACGATGTCACCCCGAGATCCTTGCCCTTGTCCATGTCGTAATGCGGCTTGAAATCGGGGCCGATCAGCACGTCGGCGTCCGGGCCGGTATTGTAGGCCGTCCAGACGACGTGCCCGTCGCCGGCGTCGAGCGCCTTGATCCAGCCGCGTACGCCCATTTCGCCGCCGGAATTGCCGACCAGTACCTTCCCCTTCACCACCAGCGGCGCCATGGTGATGGTCTCGCCGATATTGATGTTGCCGATATGGGTGTTCCAGACCGGTTTGCCGGTGGCCGCATCGACGGCGATGGCATGACCATCGAGCGTGTTGAAATAGATGTGCCCGTCGAAGAAGGCCGCACCACGGTTGACCACGTCGCAACAGGCAACGCCCTGCGCGGCGGGCTCGGGATTGGGCTCGAATTTCCACTTCATCGGCGCGCCGGGCTTGGTAAGGTCAAGCGCATAGAGGATGTTGGGAAACGGCGTCACGATGTACATCGTGTTGCCGACGACCAGAGGCGCAGCCTCCTGGCCCTTGTTGACGCCGGTCGAGAAGGTGAAGGCCACCTGCAGGTTTTTGATGTTGTCTTCGGTGATCTCCGCAAGTTCGCTGTAGCGGGTCGAGGCGTAGTTCTTTGCCGGCATCGCCCACTGGCCGTCGTCGGGCGGAGCAGCCGCGGCCGGCGGATTTATCGCAGGGCCTGATAAAGACTGAGCAACCGCCGCCGTCATCAGTGCAAACCCCGCCAGCAGCGTCCATCCCAGCCTCGCAGCCATTGGCCTGTTTCCGCCTTTGGCTGACACACGAGTTTTCGCCGCCACTTGTCGCCCTTTCCTCATTTGCGTATCGAGCCGCCGACCCCGGCGCCAAGCTCCGCCGCCACGTCCGCCTCGCTTCCGGCACACAATGGATGGCCCCAGCCGGAAGCGCTCTTGCCGCCGGGATCGAGGTCGAAAATGATAGCGTCCTTGCGGTTTGGGTTGACGCCTGCCGGTACCTTGTCCAGCCCGAGCGCGGCGCGCACACGCCAGGCGACATTGTGGTCGGCACAGGGGGAATCGCCGCTTATCCCGAGGGCCCCGACGATCCCCTTGCCGTCGTAGAGAGCCAGGCCGCCGCCAAACACGACGACACCGCCGATAGGCTTTCCCAGCAATGGATCGCTGGAGCTTCCAAACGTTGAAGGATCGCCGGCATAGGCCACCGCTGGATTGACCGGATTGGTGGCCTGCAGGCCGAATAGAGGACCGCCGGGCTGCACCGGCGCATAGAGGTTCGCGGTGGACAACGCCATGTGGGCGAGGCTGAGCCCGTTGGCGGTATTGGCTTTTTCGGCGGCGATCAGCCGGCTGCCAGGCCACTGGGCGTCGGCGGTAGGCCCACTGAAGGCGACGGCGCAGACAGTTCCGTCGCGAGCCACGACTGCCGCCCATTCATTAGTGTCGAAGCCGCCATTGCCGGGACCGCCGCTGGATTTGACGTTGGCCTTGAGGGCGGCCAGCAACTTGTCATGGTCGGCCGGGCAAGGTGCTTGAGCCCAAGCCTTTTGCTGGACGGCGCCGATCGTAAGCAGGAACAGACATAATGCTACCGAGACAATCCGATGGCGATCCATTAGCTGCGCCGTCTTTGTTGAACACTCTCCAACGCGTAGGAGGCGCAGAAGTGCCAAAGGGAACGAAATAAATATCGGATTCGGTCGGACAAACTCGGGCGACCGGAACTCGGGACAGCCGATCTGGGTGTTGGCACTCAACCGGAAATCGGAGTTATTCTTGCGATGGTCCAGGCGCCGTCGGAACAGAGCAGCACTTCTGGCAGTTGTGTCGAATGCTGTCCGCAGTCGAGCAACTGGCTCAATCGGTGAAAGAGCGACGAGCTATCTTGTTCGTTGGAGCCGGGGTGTCGATGAGCGTCGGCTTGCCGTCTTGGCAAAAGCTCATCGAACACATGCAAAACGAGCTCGGCCTTGACGAGGACATGATCGGCGCACCGGAGGCCAGCTATCAGGCGCTTGCCGAATATTACCGGCTGAAGCAGGGGAGCCTCGGCCCTTTGCGCAGTTGGATGGATCGTGAATGGAGCGTCTCGCGGGAAGAAGTGCAGCGGTCGGCAATCCACAAGCTCATCGTATCGCTCGATTTTCCGATCATCTACACCACCAATTATGATCGCAACCTCGAGGTTGCCTTCGAGATTCATGGCCGGCCCTTTGTGAAGGTGGCCAACGCAAAGGACTTGCCCAAGACGACCGGCGAGGTGACGCAGATTATCAAATTCCACGGCGATTTCGACGACGACAAATCGCTGGTCCTGGCGGAGACCGACTATTTCGACCGGCTTTCGTTCGATTCGCCGCTCGACGTGAAGTTTCGCGCCGACGCACTGGGGCGCACCCTCCTGTTCATCGGCTACAGCATGTCTGATATGAACATCCGTCTGCTGTTGCACAGGCTTTGGCAGACCTGGCGGCGGTCGGGCTACGAAAAGAGCCGCCCGAAATCCTTCATCTTCATGTCGCAGCCGAGCATCGTCCAGGAGGCTGTTCTCGGCCACTGGGGCATCGATATGCTGACCGAAGAGGCCGACGATCCTGAGGACGCGCTGCTCGCGTTCCTGAACGAACTCAAGGATAGGGTGGGCCGGCCAGACAGCGCGTGAGAAAACCTGCG
Source organism: Mesorhizobium sp. M1006 (assembly GCF_040318825.1). Taxonomy (NCBI): domain Bacteria; kingdom Pseudomonadati; phylum Pseudomonadota; class Alphaproteobacteria; order Hyphomicrobiales; family Phyllobacteriaceae; genus Mesorhizobium; species Mesorhizobium sp. M1006. Next base: position 147,779 of record NZ_JAMYMZ010000009.1, on the reverse strand, counting down.
GAAAGTGGATTGGTCCGGCAGTGGAACCGACTGATCCGATGTGAGTTCGGGAAGACTAACGTATCCGGGACCGAGCCTGAATGGGCGCACGCAAACACAAGCGAAGAATGCATGCCAAACACGACCTGTCGGCCGAGTTGGCCTATGAGATCGATTTTTTTGCCCGCAGGTGCGGCCTGACGAGGGACGAAGCACTCAAGACGATGCGAGATGCCGGCCAGTTGAAGGACAGCGCGAAGGCATCTTACGAAACCGGGGCGAAGTAGCGGCGTGGATCCCGCTTCGTGGACGGCTTTTGTCGGAACGGTCATCCTGATGCAGATGCCGCCGGGGCCCGACAGTCTGCTGGTGATTGCGCGCGGCATCGGGCAGGGCCGTGATATTGCCCTGTTCACCGTCCTCGGAATGACCCTCGGCGCCGGTATGGTCCAGCTGCCGCTCCTTGCCCTCGGCATATCGTCGCTGCTCCAGGCATCGCCGCTTGCCTTTGCCATGCTTCGCTGGGCGGGTGCAGCTTATCTCGTTTGGCTTGGATCGCGTCTGGTGCTGTTGCCGTCAGCCAGCGTCGCCGTCGAGGAGGCGCGCAATGTCGGACCGCTTGTGGCCGCACGCGAAGGAATGATCGCCAATCTGATAAATCCTTGGCCGATAACCTTTATGGTGGCATTCCTTCCGCAGTTCGTCGATCCTGCTCGCGGATCGGTCACGCTGCAATTGCTGCTGCTCGGTGGCACCCAGAAAATGACCGGTGTGCTGGTGCTGGGCACATATGCACTCGCATCCGGCACGCTCGGGGCCTGGATTATGAAACGACCGAAGGTAAGGCTCTGGCAGCAGCGGGTGGCAGGCTGCGTCGTCGTCGGTCTCGGTATCCGCATGGCAGTCGGTGGTGGCGCGCACCGCTGAGGATCGAGCGATGCAGCGGCCGCCGATGGAACATCCGCCGACAATTTTCGTTGACATGCTCCACAAGGCGAAGAGGTCGAGCATGTCGAAGTTCCAAGCCGCTACCCCGGAGCGTTTGCAGCAGCTCAGGCTTGAGGCAACGGCGCACTTTGCGCCACTCATACTGCGCCAGGCGCTGGTGCGTCTCTGCCGGGCCTGCGGAAGCGATAGCCTCGAACGTTTCGAGAAGACCATGGTCGACCAAATCGAGGCATTGCGTGACGAAAAGGCCGATTTCGACACGATGAAGGAATTTGCCATCGAACAGCTCTATGGCTGGATTCGAGAAGTCAGGTCTTCGCCGGACATGACACAGCCGCTGGAGAGCGTAGATACCCGAAGGACCCCCGGCCGCTCTGAAGAGCCGCAAACGCTGGAAGACCAATTGCAGGCAGGCCTGGAAGATTCCTTCCCGGCAAGCGACCCACCGGCGGTCGTCTCCACCGCGATCCCGGGCGGATCGAAGAAGCTCGTCGGAACCGACGAAATCCTCAGGCAGCAGCGCGAGAAAAAGGCCGAGGACGCCAATCATTCGCGATAAACCAAGCTTTGGGCGGAACTTCAGGGAGGCAGCCTGCCGCTTCACCCGCAGTCCGATATGAAGGCTGTCGTGGCATGCCCATCATGCGGCTCGCCTTCGACAAGAATGTTTGCCTCCCACGCGGCGTCGACAAACGCTTGCCGCGCTTTGCCGGCCGTAATTTCACCGGTTCGGGCGCGATTCAATACATCAGCGGCCGCCAGCGCCAGTGGGGCATTGCGCGCCGGCCATTTCTCGCTTTTCAGGCAATGTACTGCTTCGAAAACGGAACTGACCAATCGCGATCGCCCGGGCTTGCCGAAATAGATGCAAACAGGTGTATCGAACTCCATTCTCTGCACCGTATTCCTCCCGGTTCAAGCAAGGTGTCGCTTCAAGCAAGCTGCGTGTCTTCAGGGTCTACACGACTGTCCGACGGGCGTTTCAGCCAAACGTCGTAGGCCTTCGCAGCTGTTTTGGCGCGTGCTGGTGTTTCGGCTGCGATATCGTAGGCCAGAATGCCCACCTTGCGGGCGAATTTATCGAACGCCGCGCGCACCGTCTCAACGTCGACCTCGTCAGCCAGCCCGGCGCGACAGGCGTCGAACGCCGCCTTGTGCGCCGGACCGCGGCTCGGCCATTCATTTAAGACGTCATAGGCCTGCCAGATATTCTCGACATGGCGAGGGAAACCAAGGCCGACGAGAATTGGAACGGGGCGGCCAAACGATTTTTTTGTCATCTGTGTCTCCGCGAAAGAGCCTGTCGCATCAACGTCCGGGGCAGACTGAAGGCTCATGCTCTTTAACGCGGGATTGCTGCACGGGTTGCAGCAGGTTTGTTCGATCGTGCGCAGCCGGTCACTTGTTGGTCCGCATCTTTTGCCGGGGATTGATACCGCCTTGCGGCGTGGTGTCGTTCTCGACATCGCCTTCGAACGTATTGTTGCCCTGATCGAGCCGGTCGCCCTCCTTGATCGTGCCCCTGGAACTGCCGATGCCGGGATCGTTGGCAAGATCGCTATCGGCCGGCGTTTTGCCTTTGGCGTGCTTGTTTCCTGTCATGGACTCCTCCTGTTTCTTGAGGTGGCGGGCCGCCCTTGAGGTCGCAGCTAAGGCTCGCTACGAGATCGCATTTCGACGCGCCAAGTGTCGGCGCGCGAATTTGTCGGACGACCTTGATTTTGAACTCCGCGATCCCGATGGTTGTTCCGTCAAAAATATCGCCGTCGGCCGGGATTGCTCAGCCAAGTCCTCTCCGGTTTCTGGAGCCGGGTGCTTTCGCCAACCGGAACGATCTTTCGCCCAATGCATTTAACTGGTCTGCGCTCACGAACTCATTCTGGACGGGAGCTGGACCATTGCCACCTACAGCCTACGCCTTGGCGACTCGCGAAACCGAAGAAGTTTCCATCGTCGACCTCATACCCGCTTTGAGGGCTTTCGCCCGCACCTTCTGCCGCACCCCCGATGATGCCGACGACCTGGTCCAGGAGACGCTGACCAAGGGCTTGGCCAACATTGACAAGTTCGAAGCTGGAACGCGCATGAAGTCATGGCTCTTCACGATCATGCGCAACACCTACTACACGCGTGTCAGGGCCGCGGTGAGGGAAGCGCCCGGCCTGCTCGACTGCGCTTCGCTGCGGCCGATCTCGGAAGCGACGCAGGAATGGTCCGTACAGGGCAAGGAGGTCCACCAGGCCATCCAGAGCCTTCCTGAGCACCAGCGCGAGGTTCTGATGTTGATAGGCGTTCTGGGCGTCAGCTATGAGGAAACGGCCGAAATATGCGGTTGCGCGGTGGGAACCGTGAAGAGCCGGCTCAACAGGGCACGCGCCGGCGTGCTGGAATACCTTGGCGAAAGTTCCTCGCAAACCCTGATGGAAAGGCGCAGCTATCTGTCCGAAGGACAACTGGACTTCGAAGCCGAGAGGCGCCGCTAATACACGTCACGTTAGTTGCTGGTCTCGCGCAAGCGCCTTTCGACAAGCGCATGCTGCAACTCGATCGCAAGTTTGGTCAGCCGGTCAGGAACCCTTTCCTGTTCGATGGCCGCAAGCAAGGAAGCGATTTCCCGGTCTATCGTCAGATCGGCACGCGTGCTGACAGAATCTTCCCTTGAGCGAGACATCGCGTTCTCTTGGCAAATGTTGGTCCCTTCACCTCACTCTGGTGGCAACAGTGCGAGTTTGCAAGAATTTGCAGGCCATCCATGCGACCGGCTTCGGTCCTTGCACAGCTTCGTCAGCGGTTGGCCTCTCGCTGCGTTTCAATTGCTCGCCGGCTGCAAGCCATATGCCGCCGCAACGATCAGTCTTCAGGCCGCCGATCCGCCGAATGATCCTGGTACTGCTCGGACTTGACCCGATTGCCGTCGAGCCCACGCTCCTTGGTGTGCTGCTTCTTGTCTCTGTTGGACAGAACGGCGTTCTCTCCGATCTTGTCCTTGGGGATCGGTCATCGCGCCAGCGCCAGCGCCTTTGCCGTGACTGCCGCGACCGATGTGCTTCTTGCTTCCGGACGCCATCTTGTCCTCCTTCATACCGTCGAATAGCGGCTTTTCCCGTTCGGCATCCGAACCAGCGTTGGGCCGCAATGTTCCGCCGGAAATCGTAAGCAGGAAGGCATCGCCGTCCCAGTGCCGGAACGGCTTTTCGCCGTCGACGAGGACTTGCATGCCATTTGCGTTGGCGAAGTTATGGACATCGGCGCGATCCAGCGCCGGCGATCCGCGATATGAATAATTCAAAAGCGCGGCCATCCCCGGCCTCTTCAGCACGCGCGCGATTTCCACGAAATGTCGCTCCGCAAGGCCGGCCAGCACCAGATAGGGAAAGCTGTCGACGGCCAGCACGCGGTCGAAGCTTGCATCGCAAAAATCGGCAAGATCGAAACCGCGCGTAGGGCGGAATTCTACATTGCCGAGCCCGGCGCATCGCCGGCGGGCGATCGAGATCATCGCTGGGGATATATCGCTGCCGACGATCCGGTGCGACAGAGCGGAGAGCGCCTGTTCGAACCGACCGATACCACAGCCGATATCCAGTATGTCGTAGTCGGTACCGGTAAAGCCTCGCCTCTCCAGCCATGCAACGATCTCAGCCGTAGCGGCAGAGAGCTTTTCCTCATTGCCCAGCGATGACAGCTGGACGCTCGCCGCCGGGGAGATCGCCGCCGCCGCGTCAAACCCGGCCGCCAGCCGTTTGACGACCGCATCGTCGGTCTCGTCCTCCCCACGCTCGTGCCGAACGGCACCACCTGTTTTGCGCAGCGTGGCGAAGATCTCGGGCCTGCGCTGCAGCAGGTCGGCAATCCGTTGTAGTTTTGCCGTCTTTCGCGAATCGGCCGAATGTGTGGTTTGTGCAATCTTCGCCAGTTCTGCGGCTTCGATTCCTGTCTCGAAACGGAGAGCCAGCCTGGCGATGACGGCTTCGACGCCGGCACCGTCTGCCATGCAATCCTCCAGCACCCGCCTTGCTGATATCGACCGCCGAGATTCTGGCTGGGTCGCGCTCATCGCCCTTTGCTCCGCGTCCAGATCTTGCGCATCGTCCACCGGTCTACGGCGCCCCAGCTGTACTTGTAGGCCTCTTGTCCGCGCAGAAAATCGAACTCTTCCGCGCCTTCGCAGATCGCCTGCCTTATCGCCTGGCCGATGAGCAGCGCGCCGGGACTTTCCTCGGCATAGGCCGGATCGAAGCCACCGAGATAAGCGCAAGCGCGGCCACGATGATGGAACCCGTAATAGGCGCCCACGATCGCGTTACCGATCGTGATAAGCCAGCATCGGGCAAGCACCTGTGCGACCAGCTGCGGCAGCGCCTGACGGTGGAATTCTTCCACGCGGGAATCGGACAGCACGCCGTCGCCGTGTCCGGCCCAGCGCGCGCGGTGAAGGCGGATCAGCTGGTCGAGGAATGTCTGCGGATCGGACAAAGCGGGTTCGATGGAGACACTGCCGCGTCTCGACGCGGCCCTGTGGGCGCGGCGCAATTGGCGCCTCCGCCGTGCCGGAACGCAGCCTTGAAGCGTCTGGTCGCCGGCGAGGGCGAGCACCGGGCAAGCGGCGTGACCGACGGCTTGGCACGATTCGAGCGCGGCATGCCTGATGGCAAGGCCGGCGCCGCCGGGAGGCAGGTCCTGCAAGATCCACTGTGACCAGCCGACGGAAAGAACGGCGCCACCGATGACTGCGCCGACCGGTTCGGCCATCTCGGGAAGACAAAGGACATCCAGATAGTCGCTCAACGAAATGCCGAGCGGAAGCAATCGCGCGCCGGCGTCGTGGCGTTCCAGATAGAGTGGCGCCAGGCCGACCAGATCGTCGCCACGCCAGACGGCGACCGTCGCCAGCTCGCCGGGAGCAAATGTCCGCCACCATGGCAGCAACCATGCGGGAGACTGGAACGGCGTCGCCGAGGGACTGCGCGACCAGAGTTCCCACCAGTGCGGCTCGAGGGCTTCGAGGTCCGCCGGATCGTCGATGATCTGACTGCGGAGCATGTCCTGCTCACCTCGCCGTCGCGAGCTGCCCGCTGTCTGTGCCGAGCCGTGCCAGCGCCCGATAGGCGTCCATGTAGGAGGAAACCATGCGGTCGAGTGAAAAGCGCCGCCGCGCCTCGGCTCGGCAGGTCTCGGGGTCCAGGCTGGGTGCGGCAGCGATGGCTTCGGCCATCTCGTCGACATCCCCGACCAGATACCCGGTCTTGCCGTGCTCGACCACATCCGGCAGTGCGCCACTCGGGAAGGCCACCACGGGGGTGCCGCAGGCGAGCGCCTCCATTGCGACGAGCGAACTGGTCTCCGCGGCAAGGCTCGGGATGACTAGGCAGCGGGCTGTATTCAGCAGGCGCCGCTTGGCGACAAAGCCGAGCGGACCAAGGAAGCGGCGCCGGTCGTCCAGCCGGGGTTCGACCTCGTCGCGAAAATACGTTGTGTGAGTTTCATAGGGGTAGACCTTGCCACCGATGACCAGCGGCACGCTGGCCTTCTTGGCTGCGTCGAGCGCCAGATGGATGCCCTTTTCCGGGCAGACGCGGCTGAGCACGAGCGCAAAGTCGTGTTTGGCCTTCGGCTCGCTCAGCGCGTCGACGTCCACTGCGTTGGGAATCGGCCCAATCAGCCTGGCTCCCGGCGGCGCGGTTCTTTGCTGAGCCGCCGATACCGCATGCAGCCACAGATCCTCCCGCGCCGGATTGAGAGCGTCGGCCGGATACCAGTCGAGCGGCAAATGCAGGGTCACCAATGTCGGCCCGTCGCCCGGCAGATAGGCATCGAAATCGATACCGTGCAAATGGACCACGTCGATTGGCCAGCGAGCGCGCGCGGTAGCAATTGCGGCGCAATGAGCACGCTGCGCCCGGCGCTTCGCCGCTTCATCGAGCACGCCCGGTTCGGCCGGCGTCTCGATGAGGACACCCGCAGCGCTCGAGCCCTGGCAGCCGATCACGATCGAGCGGTGTCCGGCCTGTACGAGCGCCTGGTCGAGCATCGACAGCACCTGCTCGGCACCACCGACCGCATCCGGCCCGACCGGGGCGAGGGGATAGGCGACGTTGAGGACGGTGAGCGTCATGGCTGGAGAGCCGAAGCTCCTCACGCTGCGGAGGCGCGCAGCCTGCCGAACGAAGGGGCAGCGATGCTGCCGGCATATCGGCGCGTCATTGCCGCGCAGAAGTCGGCGAATTCCTCCGGCACCAGCGGCGGACTGCTGTGGTGCGGCATCATTCCGCGGTGTTCCGGCGTGAAGCAGAAAGTAACCGTCACGTCGAAGTCGGCCAAAGCTTCCATCTGCCGGTCGAACCAGTCAAGTGCGTTCGGCCTGAAGCTGTCGGCCCAGGAAAGCCCGGTGCGCAGATTGGTGACGCCGAGGCGTTTCATCCAGGCAACGGCATCGTCCAGCCGGTGATCTTCGAAATGGAACCACTGCACCAGTCCCATTGCCGGCGTGTGGTGCAGGAACTCCTCGAGCGCGGGCTTTGGCGTGCCGTCCTGGCGGAGCAAGCCCATGTAGAAATGGCGGTAGTAAGACGAGCCTTCCGCCTCGCGATGGCGCGTCGTCGCTTCCCACTCGCGCGGCAGGTCGTAGAGGCTGTACCATTGGATGCGCGGTGCGTTGCCGATCAGCAATTCCGCGGTCCGGCGCAGGCCCCAGACCTGTACCTCCTCGGCGCCGAAGGTCGACACGCCGACCTCGCTGACCCATACCGGAAGATCGGTGACAGCCGAAATCTCGCCGATCTTCTGCGGCCATTCGTGGATCTGCCAGAGGTTCCAGTCGAGCGGAAAGCCGTGCACGGCGACTGCGTCGACATGATCGAGCACGCCGAATTCCTTCATCCGTGTCATGAAGCCGGCATCGATCGGCGAGATGCCGCCAAGGACCTTGGTCAAGGCCGGATTCTCCAACGCGATCGCGTCGGCGGCCAGGATTGCCGTAGCGGCGAAGCGACTCCAGTCGGGGTCGAGCTCGGGATCCCAGTGGGATTTGTTGTTGGGCTCGTTCCAGATCATGGCGGCTTCAATCATTTATCTGTCCTTTCGACGGGTAGACGGCGGCGCCGCCGGCCGGCACGTCGCCGGTGCGGCAGAAATAGACCTCCTGCTCCGGTTGCAGCACGATCTCGAAGCCGGCGCTGCGCAGCATGGCTTCGGTGCAGGCGCGATTGGGAATCCACCAGTTGGTCGGGTCGTCGGCATAGCGATGCTCGATGAAATGCAGCTTTGGGAACTCCGGCCGGTCGAACAGGTCGTGGGTCCAGAAATGATAATTCTGCTCGAGCGCCGGCACGTTGGTGCTGCCGCGCTGCATCGACTGGAAGATCATCAGGTCCCGGGCGACGTGCTCCCGGATCAGATCGAGTGCGAGCAAGGGATGGCGCAAATGGTAGAGCACGCCCATGAACAGCACGATGTCGAACCGCTCATGCAGGGCGCCAACGTCGTAGACCGAGAGCTGCCGGAATTCGATGTCGCAGTCTGCTACCTCGGCGGCAAAGCGCGCCTGCGCCAGGTAAGCCTCATCGAAATCGATGCCAAGCACGCGGCCGGCGCCGCGGCGTTTCATCTCGATCGAATAGAAACCCGCATTGCAGCCTATGTCGAGCACCGCCTTGCCGGAAAGATCGGCGGGAATGGCGTCGGCGAATTTGCGCCATTTGATCAGCGGATAGTTGCCAAGGAAATGGTCGGGAGCGGTTTCGATGCCGGCCAGTTCCATATTGTGGAACCATGGGCCGAGCGCATCGATACGGCGGCGGATTTCGGCATCGGAATGCAGCATGGCTAGCCTCTTTCGCCTGCGAGGACAGGGACGTGCTGGTGGCCGGGCAGCGTAATGTCGACTTGATCGTCCCTGGTACCGGCGGCGCTTTCAAGCAGGCGAAGTGCGGTGCGGTAGCCGTTGAAGGTGCCGACGTCGACATAGGCGGTGCCAGCCTTGATGCCGCAGGCATCGCCTCCGGCGGCGAGATAGGCATTGACCAGCGTGCCGATATATTCGTCGCACCGGTCCCGTTCCCGCCACTGCGCGGCGAGCTGGTGAAGGGTGCGGCCGGGCATCTTGAACGCACCCCAGATCCAGTTCGACGCGGCATTCTGCTGTTTGACCTGGATTTGCTTCACCCGGCTGTCCTGGTCGACAACGACGGCGTCGAAGAACTCCGGCTGGTCCACCGGAAACAGCAGGAAGGACAGGCCGTCGTCCGGGAGGGCCAGGAAGCCGTCTTCGGGAAACCAGATCGTATCGGGCAACCCGACCAGAACGGTCTCATCGGCTGTGACGAGCGGTGCGGCACGGAAGATGGCGTCGCAAAGGCCGACCGGAGAGGGCTGCACCACAAACAGCGCAGTCGCGTCGGCATAGCCGGCAGAATAATATTCGAGGATATCCGACTTACCCGAGCCGATGACGAAGCAGATCTTGTCGGCCCCCGCGCGCACCATGCGGCGCACCAGGTATTCGCTGACCGCGCAAGGCCGCTCGGTGTTGCCGTCGATGCGGCTGCCGACCGGCAGAAGCTCCTTCGAAAAGCCGAGCGGCTGGATGCGGCTTCCCCGTCCGGCTGCGGGCACGATGCCCAACATCAAACTGCCTCCTTCAACGGCTCGCCATGCGTGGAGCCGTGCAGTGCATCGGACAGGATGCGGTCGAATTCCTTCGCGCGCCGTGCCGAGGTGTGTTCCTCCAGCACCCGCTCGCGCGCTCGGCGGCGGATGGCGTCAAGCTCGGCGTCGGACAGGTCGAGCGCGGCGACCACGTCGTCGGTGCTGTTCGCCACGACGATCTCTTCGCCGGGCCGGAAAAAGGCCTCCAGTCCCGGCCATGTGTCGCTCACCATCGCGGCACCGCAAGCGGCGGCTTCGAACAGCCGGCCGGATGGGCACCAGCCCCTTTCTGCCATCGCCTCGCGGGTCACATTCAGAGTCAGCCGTGATGATGAAAAGAAGGCGGGGTGGTCGGCGGGCGGCAGGTGACGGACGAAGAAAATATTGTCGCTCCACGGGAATTCCTGCGGATATTGTGCGCCGCCAATGATGAAGCGGCGCTCCGGCAGGCGCGCAGCCGGACTGACCAGCAGCCTCTCGACCCCGGCCTGGCGGTCTGCCGCATAGGTCCCGAGATAGGAAAGGTCGCCGGCAAACTCCGGCCTGGGCGGAGCCGGCCGGTGTCGCTCTGGATCGACATGGCCGTAGAGCGGCATGACGTGGCGCGCACCCAGCATCGACCTCAATGCGTCGATCGCGGTTCCTCCCGTGTAGCTCAGCACGAGATCGAAATCGCGAAGCCCTTCCGGCCCGAAATAGGCCGGAGGCTCACCTTGTTCGATCCGCGCCAGCGTCACCGGCGTGTCCAGATCGTAGAACACCTTCAGTCCGCGGCAGGCCTGGTGGGCAAGGCGCGACGCGCTCACGGCATCGGGGCAATAGGAGGTGACGATGACGACATCGGCCTCACTCATCGCCTGCTCGGCAACGCTCTGGATGTCCTGCCAGTCCGGATAAAGGACAATGCTGCCGCCATCCAACTGATCGAGGTCGCGCGTCCCGGCATAATAGGGAGTGTTGCGTTCGAAGAAGGTGATGGACCAGCCCAGCCCGGCCATCGCCCGGATCAATCCGCGCCACAGTGTGGCGTGCCCATTGCCCCACGACGATGTCACGGTAAGACCGAAAATAGCCATGCGCATCCGGCAATTCCTCGTCAGGCAGCTTCGTTGAGTCTGATCAGCTTCGACCCCCAGTCCCCCCAAACAACCGTGGTGATCGAGGCTGGGTCGATATCGAAGCGAAAGCAGTTCCCCAGCGACAGGCCGAGCACCTTGCACACGGCGGCCTTGATGACGTCGGCATGGCTGACCAGTGCGACGCCCTGGTTCTGGTAGGTGCCGCGGACCTGCTCGATCAATGAGACGACGCGTTGCTGCACGTCCAGCATGGTCTCGCCGCTCGGTGTTCTCGCCTGCTGACGCTGGTCGTTCCACACCCGCCAGTCGGCATCCTGGTTCAGCTCCTCGAAGGTCTTCCCCGACCAGGTGCCGAAGTCGATCTCATCGATCTCCTCGCGGATCGCGATTTCACCGGCATTGCAGGCGAGCGCGATCGGATTGGCAGTCTCCTGCGTGCGTTCGCGCGGGCTGCTGAAGATTGCCGCTATCGCCTCACGTGCCATGCGGTCTGCCAGATGCGAGGCCTGTGCCTTGCCGGCTTCGCCGAGGCAAACGCCGGCCATCCTTCCGGCAAGATAACAGCCGACATTGTCGTGCGCGGCGTGGCGCACCAGAAAGAACGTCGTCGTCATTCCGCGGCATCGAGCATCGGCTCGTCCTTGCCGGCGATAAAAGAGAGCGTGCGCTGGCGCGCTTCCGCGTCGGTGAACTGCTCGGGCGGCGATTTCATGAAATAGCTGCAGGGACCGGTCAGCGCGCCCGCGATACCGCGGTCGAGCGCCAGCTTGGCGCAACGCACCGCATCGATGACGACGCCGGCCGAATTGGGCGAATCCCACACTTCCAGCTTGAGCTCGGCATTGAGCGGTACGCCGCCAAAGGTCGTGCCTTCGACCCGGATATAGGCCCACTTGCGATCGGTCAGCCACGGGACATGGTCGCTCGGCCCGACGTGAATGTTGCCGGGCTCCAGGGGAACGTCGATCTGGCTGGTGACGGATTGCGTCTTTGAGATCTTCTTCGATTCCAGCCGCTCGCGCTCCAGCATGTTGAGGAAGTCGGTGTTGCCGCCGAAATTGAGCTGGTAGGTGCGATCGATGCGCACGCCGCGCTCGCGGAACAGGTTGGCGAGCAGCCGGTGGACGATCGTCGCACCGACCTGGCTCTTGATGTCGTCGCCGATCAGCGGCAGGCCGTGCTGCTCGAAGCGCCGGCGCCACTCCGGCCGCGAGGCGATGAAGACGGGTATGCAGTTGACGAAGGCACAGCCCGCCTCGAGCGCGCACTCGGCATAAAAGCGCGTTGCCTCCTCCGAACCGACAGGCAGATATGACACCAGGATTTCGGCGCCGCTTTCGGCGAGGATCTTGCTGATGTTGGCGACGGGTTCGTCGGCCTCCACGATCTCGTCACGCAGATATTTGCCGATGCCATCCAGCGTCGGTCCGCGTTCGACGCGGGCGCCGGTAGGCGCTACATTGGCAAAGCGGAAAGTATTGTTCGGCGCGCTGTAGATCGCGTCGGCCACATCGCGTCCGACCTTGCCCTTGGCGACGTCGAAAGCGCAGACCACCTCGATGTCCTTGACATGGTAGCCGCCAAGATCGGCATGCATCAGCCCGGGTATGGGCTCATTGCTTCTTGCGTCGCGGTAATAGGTGATGCCCTGAACAAGGGAGGAGGCGCAGTTGCCGACGCCGACTATTCCGATCCGAACTTTCTTCGATCCCACGAAACCGCTGCCTATGCTGTTGAAGGTAAGTTCTTCGTGCCAAACCGCCTGCCTCGCTGATTGTTCCTTGCCGGCTGCAAAAATCGTGCAACCGATGGTGGATCAAAGTAGCGCTCGCCGAGTTGTGCAGTGAGGCCAACCGGGACGGGACAATGATCGTCTATGGCGACCACAAGCGAATTGAGAGCGCGCGACATGTTCGCAGCTCGGCCTGCGAAGCGGCCGGGCACATTGCGGAGATGCCCAGCGGGATCGAACGCCACGCAGCCCTGGTCGGCCTGTTCATCAAGACCTCGGAATTGGTCCAGGGCCTTGCCGATGCTGAATTCGAGGCCAACGGCATGGACAGGAATTCCCGACAGCGGATCGCGGGCGCAAATCTCCTGGTCGGCTTGGCCCGGGACGTGGGCAGATCGTGGAGGGCCGGATTCGCCGTCGACGGCCCGATCGATGCCGACGTGCCGCGAATGCTGGCCGAACTCGATTGCGACGGCGAAATCCTCATCGGCACGGCCGAGGGCTACGCCCATTACGCGCTCTATCCGGAAAGCTATTTGGTCGCCGCGCGGCAGTCGGGTCTCGATGCGAACACATGCGTAATCGGCATCCGCAGCATCGGCCTGGGGCTTGCAGCGATGGTGGCTGCAGCCATCGGCGCACAGGCACCCGTCGGTGTCCGTCCGATCGGTCATCCGTTTCGCAGGCGGCTTGCCGCCGATCCGGAACTGATCGGCGGCTGGAGGACAAGGCCATCGGCCCATTTCGCTGTCGTCGATGAGGGCCCGGGCCTGTCCGGCAGCTCGTTTCACGCCGTCGTCGCATGGCTGCAAGCGCTGGATATCGATGCCGGGCGCATCCATCTGTTCCCCAGCCATTCGGGTGGGCCGGGTCCCGAGGCATCGGCGGACATCCGTGAGGCATGGACGGTTTGCCAAAAACACACCGCGCATTTCGAACGGACTTTCCCCGCGGGATCCGCTCTGCCGGCGCTGCGGGATTGGGTGGCCAGGACGATCGGCCGCACAGCGGTCAGCCTGATGGAAATATCCGCCGGAGAGTGGCGTCGCTTGCATTATGGCTCGCAGGATCATTGGCCACCCGTCCACCGCGGCTTCGAGCGGCGAAAGTTTCTTGCTTCTGCGGGCCGGGAAAAATGGTCGGTCAAATTCGTCGGCCTCGGTGAAATCGGAATGCACAAGGCCGAGACTGCCAGGAGGCTGCATGACGCAGGCTTTGGCCCGGAAATTGCCGGGCTGTGCCATGGCTTTCTCGTCGAACGCTGGAGCGACGGTGCAACGCTGGAGCGGGCAAGGCATTCGAAACAAAAAATGGTCGCTCATCTGGCGCGCTATCTCGCCTGGCGCGCAGCCAATCTGCCCGCCTCCGGGCCGGGTGCCTCGCTGGAGGCGCTTGCCGACATGGCCGTGCGGAATACCAGCGAGGCGCTGGGCGAAAGCCGCGCGGCGGAGCTGCGGAACTGGTTCTCGAAACAGGCTTCACCAAAGACCATGCAGCGGGTCGAAATCGACGGGCGGCTTCATCCGTGGGAGTTCATCCTTTCGCGCGGCGGAACGCTGATCAAGACGGACGCCCTCGACCATTGCCGATCGCACGATCTGATCGGCTGCCAGGACATCGCCTGGGACATTGCCGGCGCCCGTGTCGAGTACAGCCTCTCCGATGCGGCGACTGCGGCACTGTGCAAAGCTGTCGAGGCGACTACGTCTCGTCCCGTCGATGCCAAACTGGTCCACTACTACGAGCCCTGCTATCTCGCCTTCCAGCTTGGCTTGTGGAGCATGGCTGAGCGATCGGGCGATGATCGGGAACAGATCCGGCTGGCGGCCGCGGCAAGACGTTACGCTGCCGCGCTGCTTCGTTTCCTGGAAAGCCAAGGCGACCTGCGGCCCTTCGAGCCCGATCAATCCAGCCGGCGCAGCATATCCGCTTCCTTTTCGAGGATGGCGGCTACCTCCTCGCGCTGAAGATGCGTCATCATCAGGCTCACACAACATTCCAGATAGGTGATAGAGGCGCGCCGCAGGAAGGCAGCCGTCTCCTTTGCGGCCATTTGTTCGATGTCTTTGGCGGATCGCTTCGGATGCACAGTCGTCTCCATGCCGGTACCTTGGCAGAACCAGAAGCTGGACGGGTTGTTCCCGCGACGAGAAAAAGTGACCAAATCCGAAACGACCGCGCGATCATACAGCGGCCAGACGCTCCTCGCCTCAGGCCGGCAGGTTTTGCAGCCGGCCTGATGCAGAACGCACGGTGGCGGCAATTCGACGTCTTCTGTCGATCATCTGCGCCGTCTCAAGCTCGGCAAAATAGCCGATCGTGTGCATCAAACCCTGCCTGAGCGGCACTTTTGGCGACCAGCCGAGAAGCTTTCTTGCGCGGGAAATGTCGGGTTGCCGACGACGAGGATCGTCTTGCGGCAGCGGCAGGAATTTCAGGCCCGATTTGGTTGCGGTCATGCCTCTCACCAGGCTCGCCAGTTGCAGGATGGTGAACTCCCCCGGATTGCCCAGATTAACCGGCTGGCGTGGATTGGGATCGACCTCCATCAGCCGGATCAAGCCGTCGACCAGATCGGAAACGTAGCAGAACGACCTGGTCTGCAGCCCGTCGCCGAATATCGTCAGCGGCCGTCTCTCGAGTGCCTGCATGATCAGATTGGAAACGATCCGTCCGTCCGCAGGGTCCATCCTGGGACCATAGGTGTTGAAGATGCGCGCGACACGGATATCGGCCTTTCCCATTCTCAAATAATCGAAGCATAAGGTTTCGGCGGTGCGCTTGCCTTCGTCATAGCAGGCGCGGGGCCCGATGCAGTTCACGTGGCCGACATAGTCTTCCTTCTGCGGATGCTGTTCGGGATCGCCGTAAATTTCGCTGGTGGACGCCTGCAGGAACCGGGCGCCATTGCGGGCGGCGAGCTCCAGCAGATTGAGCGTTCCGATGACGCAAGTCCGCGTCGTATGGACGGGGTCGGCCTGGTAACGCGGCGGCGAGGCCGCGCACGCCATGTTGAAGATGCGGTCAACCGGTTCGCCAAGCTCCAACGGTCGGCAAATGTCTTGCTTGATCAGCCGAAAATCCGGACGATCGGCGATCGATGCTATGTTCTCCATGCGGCCGGTAAGGAAATTGTCGACGCAGATCACGCGCCAGCCAGCCTGGAACATTGTCTCGCAAAGATGCGAACCGAGGAAACCTGCGCCGCCGGCGACAAGCACGGTCTTGGTCCGTTGCGCCTTTCTTGATAGCTGCATCTCTATCTTCTCCCGTCTGCGGGTCATGCTGCGCTCTCGACGTCCAGATCGAGAACAGAACGTGGCGATTTGGCCTGCGCCAGCAGCGAAACGAATTCGCGGGCTCTTGCGATGCTTGTGTGAGCTGCGAGGATGAGCACGCGCGCCTGCCTGGCCATGGCAAGCCGGGCGCCGTCGGATTCCCCGGACAGGATACCGACTACGTCCTCGGTCCTGCGCGCCGTGTGGATCGTCCGCTCTGGAAACAGGCTGTCCAGTCCGGCCCAGCTATCGCTGATGATCGCCGTACCGCAGGCGGCTGCCTCGAAGAGGCGCACGCTGGGCGACCATCCGGCCGCGATCATGGAACTGCGCGTGACGTTCAACGTGTAGCGTTGGCGGCTGTAAAAGGCGGCGTGATCTGCCGGCGGCAGGTGTTCGATGCGATCCACATTGTCCGGCCAGGCGATTTCGCGCGGATATTGCGAGCCTGCCACGACGAAGCGGCGCTCCGGCATGCGACGCGCCGGTTCGAACAGCAGCGCCTCCAGCGTCGCCTGGCGGTCGGGGCTGTAGGTGCCGAGATAGCCGAGATCCCAGCGGATTGGATCACCGGTTCCGTGATGCCGTTCAGGGTCGACGGAGCAGTAGAGCGGCTCGGCCCGCCTCGCGCAGAATTCCGCCGTCAGACGGGCAAGCGTCGGCCCGCCGGTGAAGGAGAAGTAGACGTCGAAATACGGGACCTGCCGCTTGGCAATGTACTCGCAATCATCGCTCGAAAGCTTGGCCAGCGTGATCGGCGTGTCGATGTCGTAGAAGCAGAACTGACCGGTGCACAGCGAAGCCACGACGTCGATGATTTCAGGGCCTTCGGGAACGAAGGAGCCGACGACCACGATATCGGCGTCGCGCAGGCAGCGCGCAAAATTGCGGCGAAGATCATCGATCGTTTCATAATAGCGCAAGGCGCAGAAATCGGGATCGCGCAGATCCCGGTGACTTGCGTACCACGGCACGTCGCGTTCGAGAAAAGTGACGCGGTGGCCGAGTTCGTGGATACCTTTAAGCAGCCCCCGAAAGGTGGTGGCGTGGCCGTTTCCCCAGGATGAGGAGAGCGACAGGCCAAGAAAGACGATGTCGAGTGGCTTTGTCATTCGGCCGCCTCCACGGTCGGACGCTCGAAATGGCGCCTAAAGATGGCGTCGGCTAAAACGGCACGTGTCGTATAGGTATGTTCGCCAAGCACGCGCCGAAGCGCCGATGTCCCGATCGCCTTAGCCCGTTCGGCACTAAGGCTTTGCATGATCTCGGCGACGTCCTCGCCATCGCGCGCGACGAGGATTTCCTCGCCGGATTTCAGGAACAGGTCCACGCCGAGCCAGGCGTCGGTGATGAGGCATGCGCCGGCGCCCGCCGCCTCGAAAACGCGCGTCGCAGGTGAAAAGCCATTGGCCGCCATGCTGTCGCGGCTGATGTTCAGCACCGCCTTGGCCGTGACGTTCAATGCATTGTGGTCACGCGTGCCGACATGGCCGAGCCATCGGACATTGGCGGGCATCTGCTTGTCGCCCCAGCCCGATCCGCCGAGCAGGAAGCGCTGATCGGCGGAGCGGCCGGCCGGGTCGAGGAAGAAGGCCTCGACGCGCGCCTCGCGATCCGGCAGCCGGTTGCCGAGAAAGGCGAGATCGCAGGCAAAGCGCATATCCTTGCCGACCGGATGATGCGTTTCCGGATCGAGCGCATTGTAGATCGGCACGCATTCGGCCGCCCCCATTGCCCGATAGGCCCAGACCACCGGGTCGCCGCCGCCATAGGTCAGCACGAGGTCGATTTCCTGCAGCGCGCGATGCAGCGGATGGTCGGGCTCGTCGCGCAACTGGCCAAGCGTCGCCGGCGCATCGACATCCCAGAATACGGTGAGCGCATCGGCACGGGCGTGATCGAGCACCGCCCGCAGGAGCGCGTCGTCGGCGAAACCGACGCCGCTCGCCTTGACGACGATATCTGCCTCCGCCGCTCGCGCCGCCACCTGCATCATGGCATGCGGAGTGGCCTCGTAGACGACGACGGCACACCAGTCCGGCGCCTCGATATCGCGGTTCTTCTGGCGATCGTAGACGTCCGGCTCGTAGAAGGTGATGTCGTAGCCGAGCCTTGCCAGGGCCTTGAGCAGTCCGCGGTAATAGGTGGCCGCGCCGTTCCAATAGGACGACAGCAGGCTCGACCCGTAAAATGCGATCTTCATTCGGCGGCCTCCTTTGCAAGGATCGTGTCGGCGGCTTGGCGGTGCCCGCATTCGGCGAGCACGCCGAACAGCTCATCCGCCCGGTGCCGGCATGTGTGCCGCAAGCGAATGGTCTCGAGGCCCGACGTCGCCAGAGAAGCGGCGAGATCCGCGTCGTGCAGCACGGCGCGAAGATGACGCCGCATCTCGGAACCGTTGTTTGCAAACAGAAAATCTACGCCTGGCCTGAACAGGCATTCGACATCGGACCACGGCGCCGAAACCAGCGGGATGCCGCAGGCGAGCGCCTCGAACATGCGGATGGTCGGGATGCCGGGCAGGCTTTCGCGGTATGGACGCCGCGGGATGTGAATCGTGATGCGGTTCGCCGCGAACGCCTTCGGCACGTCGGCATTGGCGATCCAGCCTTCGCAGCGCAGGCCGGCGGCCGCAAGGTCGGCGAGCGCCTCCCGCGGATAGCGAACGCCGTGGACGGTTCCGCTCAGGCCGAGTTCACGCACCGGGCCGACCAGGAACTCCCTGATTTCGGCACTGCGCTCGTCGTCGCCCCAATTGCCGATCCAGATAAGGTCGGAACTACGCTCGATTTCAGGATGCGGCTGGAACAGGTGGTCATCGGCTGCTTCATGCCAGGTGAAGACCCGCTTGCCCCATCCGGCGCGAAGATAGCTTTCCCGCAGCGCCTCGCCGAAGGCGAGCACGCCGTCGTAATGTTCAAGCCGCAAGGCGGAAATCGCTTGCGTAGCCGAGATAGCGCGATGGTGCGTGTCGTGGAACAGCAGCGTGAAACGCCCGCCAGTTGCTTTCGCCCTGCCCAGCCGCGCAACAAGGTCCGGCTCGGTCCACTCATGCACGATCACCACATCGGCGTCGGAGATCCAGGCTTCGTGGTCGAAAGCGGCATCGTAGGTCACCGGCATCAACTCGGGAAAGTCCTTCCGGAATCGCTCGATTGCGAAGGACCCTTTCTCGGCCAGCAGGTTCGACCGGCTCCAGCCGTCGGCGGGCTCCAGCGCGATAGCCTGGTGCCCGCGCGCGACCAGCTCACGCATGATGCCGCGCAGGAAATGTGCGTTGCCGTGGTTCCAGTCGGACACGATCGAATGGGTGTAGAATAAAAATCGCATAATCAATTATCCGCCATGGTGGCCAGGGCCGCCTTGTCGTAGACGCCGCGCATGGCGGTCGCCTGTCTTGCCAATGAAAATCTGCGGCTTCGGCGAGCCGCTGCTTCACCGAGCTCTCGCCGGCGCTGCGCGTCGCTGCAAACGCTGTTGACGCATCTGGCGAGATCGCCCGGATCGCGCGCGTCGAAGAACATGGCCGCCCCGTCCCACAATTCGCGATAGGTCGAGATATCCGCGAGCACCAAAGGCGTCTTCGACATCGCGGCTTCCAGCGTGGCCAAGCCGAACGGTTCGTAGAGCGACGGCGATACGAAAATGCCTGCCCGGGCCATCAGCGAGCGCACTTCCTCATGTGGCACCGGTCCGACGGGAACGGCGTGACTGAAGCCAACATGCTGGCCGTCCGGGCCTTGCAAGGAGCCGGCGACGAAGACCGGCCATTGCGTCAGGGAGGCGGCCTGGTCCAGCACCGCCGCATTCTTTCCTTCGTCCCACCAGCGCGCGGCGGCGAAAACCACCGATTCCCGTCTTTCGCTCTTCGCGCCGGGCCGCGCCCCGTTGCCGACGACGCTCAGGCGCGCGATCGGCCCGTAGCAGGTTTCGAGCATGTCGGCATGGCTGCGGCTGGGTGCAACGATAATGCCTGCTTTGTCGAAACCGCGCCGGTTGCGGTCCTTCTGCCAGGCCCATTCGCCGTCCGCCGCCTGTCCCTTGACGGCGTGGAACCATGTCACCACGCAGGAATGCGACACCGTCACGACCGGGCAGGGCACATCGAGCCCCGCGGCCTGCGTCGGCGCGTTGAGATGGACGATTTCGACGGCGTAGTCACGTATGAGCGGGTGCAGCTCCTGCTGTAATGTGTCGAGGTCGTGCTCGTTGCGGGTCATCCAGTCGGGCGGCGTGTTGAGCCAAGTCAGCGCCGCGAATGACCGGGCCTCCTCCGCCTGCTGCCTGGACGGTTCCGGACCAAGCCCGGCAAGCACGACGCTGTCGCCGCCGGCGACCAGTTGCCTGGCCAGATCGAGCGCATAGCGCCAGACGCCACCGACGGCATCGACGGTCATCAGTATGCGACGCGGCGGGCTCAGTGTCCGCAACATGTGGCCTCCAATTCAGCCAGCGGACGCGGACGCTTCTCCTGGATGTCGCTGAACGTTCGGAAGGATGCGAGGTAATGTTCATGCGCGCGCTCCCAGGCGAGATCGTCCGGCTCGCCCCAAAGTTCGCGATAGCTGGGCGAACTCGGATAAGGGTAGAGCGGCACCGGTTCGTTGGCCCAAACGCCGTTGTCGATCAGGTGCTTTCGCCAATAATCGACGAGCGCGGGATCGTCCTCGACCACGCCGATCAGATTGGCTTGGACGAACGGCACGTGGCGCCTTGCGTCGACCAGCAACGCGGCCAGCTCCTCGGTGCCCAAACGGCAGCGTTTTGCCAGCATGGCGCGGCCTTCCACAGTCAGGCTTTCCAGGCCCGCCTCGATCGAGACGCAGCCGGCGGCACCGAGCAGCTTCAGCAATTCCGGCTTCCAGAGGTCGATACGGGTCTGCACGCCGAACTTCACATCGCGATCGACCAGCGCCTCCAGCAATGCCTTTTGCGGCAGGAAGATCTCGTCGATGAAGTAGATGTAGCCGACACCCTGTGCGATCAGCCGGTCGATCTCGGCGATCACTGCTTCGTGGTTCCGGCGGCGATAGGCATCGCGGAAATCGATCTTGGCGCAGAAGCTGCAATTATACGGGCAGCCGCGTGACGCCTCGACCTCCGCGCCAAAGCCGACCTGGTTGTCGTCGAAGCGGTGATGGTGGTGCGAATGCGCGGCAATCCAGTCCGATGGCCATTCGAGCGGCGGGTGATCGATGAACGAGCTCGCATGCACGCCGCCGTTCGAGACCAGTTCTCCATCCTCGAAATGGGCGGTGGACGGCACCGCAGTCCAGTCGTCGCGCCGGGCAAGTTCCGCGACCACTTCCTCGCATTCGCCGCGCACGACGATGTCGACGCCAAGCTTGCGCAAAGTCGGCGTCGGCGTCGCCGAGCCATGCGGCCCGACGGCGACGGTGCGACCGCCGCGCCCGGCAAGATGATTGAGGAAATCGGCCGGCACGCGCAACTCGGGCGGTGCGCAGCGCCAGAACAGGTAGGTCGGCGCGGTGCTGACGACGGTCATGCCAGGCTCGAATGCGGCGACGCGATCGGCGAGCGCGGCGTTGTCGAGCTTCTGGATCTGCCCGTCCAGTATCAGCACCTCGTGGCCGGTGGCTTCGAGCAGCGCTTTCGAATAGCCGAGTTCGAGCGGCAGATGCGGCTGGCGGCAGCCGAAATAGATGCTGTCCTGGTACGTCCAGGACGGATTGACCAGGGCGACCTTCATGCCACGTACCTCGCCGGTTCGGGATGCGGGTCGAGGCGATGACGCTGCAGCCAGTCGGCGAGGTCGCGGATGCCATTTTGCCACGGGACGTGCGCTTTCCATCCCAGCGCCTCGATCGCGCGTGTGTCGGCGACGAAGAACGGTTGGTCGCCGGTGCGTTCGCGGTCGTAACGTATCGAAACGTCCCGTTTCGTTATGTCGCGAATCTCCTTCAGCAGCATGCGCAGGCTGACGGCGTTTTGTGGTCCGCCGCCGAGATTGAATGCCTGGCCGCTGATTTCCTCGATCCGGTCGAGCACGGCGCGATAGGCCGCGACCGCATCGGCAACGTGGAGGATGTCGCGCACCTGCTTGCCGTCGCCATAGATGGTGATCGGCCGGTCGGAGAAGGCGCTAAGCAGGAAGTGGGCGACCCAGCCCTGATCCTCCGTCCCGAACTGGCGCGGTCCATAGATGCAGCTCATGCGCAGCACCGCCGTCGGCAGGTCGTATGACTTGGCGTAGTCGAGGACATACTGGTCCGCCGCGCCCTTGGAGCAGCCATAGGGCGTGCAGAAATCGAGGCCGCGCGTCTCGTCGATGCCGTGCGCATGGATGGCCGCGTCGCGAGGCGCGTATCTGCCGTCTTCTTCGCCCATGGCGAGGTCGGCGAGGCGGCCATAGACCTTGTTGGTGCTGGCGAAAACGACGGGAATGCGCTTGCCGCCGCGGCGAGCGGCTTCCAGGACGTTGAACGTTCCGCGCAGGTTGATGTCGAAATCTTCGTCCGGTCGAACCAGGCTCGTGGTGACGGCGGTCTGCGCGGCAAAGTGGAAAACCGCTTTCGAACGCGCCACCAGCGGCGCGAGCGCCTCTGCGTCGCGGATATCGGCGATTTCGATGGTCAGGCGGCTGCCGTGCTTTTGCGTCAGCCATTCCAGGTTCTGCTCGACGCCGGGACGGCTCAGGTTGTCGATGACCAGCACCAGTTCGCCATCCGACAACAGGCTGTCGGCGAGGTTGGAGCCGATGAAGCCGCTGCCGCCGATAATGGCGATGGGCATTTCGCGAAAATCGGGTGACTCCGGTCTCATGATACCAGCCCTCGCGCTTCGAGTTCCCGCTTCATCTCGGCGCTGCGATCGATGGCGACCGTGTTGCGCACCCAGGCGACGAAATCGCCGAGCGAATGCTCCAGCCGGTACTGCGGCTGGAAGCCGAGCAGTTCGCGCGCCTTGGAGATGTCGGCAAAGCAATTGCGGATATCGCCGGAGCGTGCCTTGCCGAGGATTTCCGGCTGGCGGCCAGGCACGCCCATCGCTTCGGCGAGCAGCCGGGCGACGTCGCTGACCGCGTAGGCCCGGCCGCTGCCGATGTTGATGACGTGCCCGCGCGCCTGCGGCTGTTCCAGCGCCAGCCGGAAGGCGCGCGCGACGTCGCGTACATGCACGAAATCGCGCTGCTGTTCGCCGTCCTCGAAGATCAGCGGCCGCTGGCCGTTGGCGATGCGCGAGGCGAAGTTCGCCAGGACACCGGTATACGGGTTCGAGAGCGCCTGTCCGGCGCCGAAGACATTGAACAGGCGCAGCGCCACCGCATCGACCCCATAGGCTTCGCCGAAGATCAGTACGGCGCGTTCCTGGGCGTATTTCGTCAGCGCGTAAATTGAGGCGAGATCGACCGGTTTCTGTTCGTCGGTCGGCAGCGGCGACAGAACTTCACCTTCCGGCGACAGGGGATTCCATTGGCCGCTGCGGATGTCGTCCGGCTGCCGTCTTGCATTGTCGATGCGCCGGCCGTCCGGCGTGGCATAGAGACCCTCGCCATAGACGCTCATCGACGAAGCAACGACGATCCGTTCGATCGGGCGTTTGATCAGCGCTTCCAGCAACGTGGCGGTGCCGAGGTCGTTGGCGCCGACATAGCGGGCGATCTCGTACATGGACTGGCCGACGCCCACTTCAGCCGCCAGGTGAATGATCGCGTCGACATCGTCGACCGCCTCTGCGATGGCGTCGCGATCGCGAACGTCGCCTTTGATCAGCTTGGCGCCTGGCGGCAGGCTGATTGCCTCGCCACCATGCACCTGGTCCAGCAGCGCATCGAGAATTGAAACCCCATAGCCATGTTCAACGAGTTCCTGGGCGACGTGGCGGCCGATAAAACCGCAGCCTCCCGTGACCAGTATACGTTTCACGACAACTCCTCATACGAATGGCTTTGCCGCCCCAAACTTCCGGGCGAAAGGTTTGTTCCCTTGCTTCAACAAAGTTCCCGGAACGCTGCGCTCCGAAAGCGACCCCGCCTTGGGCTGGGCACGGGAACATCGAAGCGCGCTTGGTGTTAGGAGCCATAATCAACCAACCGCGCGCACATGCCGGGCAGCAATGCATCTGCTGGTTGTGTGAGGCAGACCGGAGCAACGCGTGAGATCTCGCGGCCTGCGGTGGAATCGAAGGGAGATTGCGATGTCTGAATCCAGGACGACCACCGATCACGACGAAATCCGCCGTTGGGCCGAGGACCGCGACGGGCGACCGGCGGTGGTGCGCACCAAGGGCGAGGGAGGCATACTGCGCATCGACTTCGGCGAGCCTGAAGAGACGTTCGAGCCTGTCGAATGGGACGAGTTCTTCAGGATCTTCGATGAGAACGAACTGGCCTTCCTCTACCAGGATGAGACCAGCGGCGGAAAGACCAGCCGCTTCAACAAATTCGTCGAACGCAGCCGGAAGTAGGATCGCGGCAAACAGCGGCCACGGTCAGTGCAGCAGGTTTGGCCCGCGTGCCCTGACGATGTTTCGCATGATGCCGTTGAGCCAGTCCTCCGTGGAGGAGCCGGATCGTCTCTTGTCGATTTCGCGGATGGCCTGTTCGAGCGTTCGCTCGACCAGCCGGTCGGAGGCCTCCACATCTCCCAGCAGCAGGCGCGCCGCGAGCCTGAGCTTGGGCAGCAGCGAAAATACGTCGTCCGAGGGCTCCGACGATCGGCCTCCTTTCGATGCCGACGTCTCGGCTGGGAAGAGAGCATCGAAGACAGCCTGGCCGTTCGAGGATTTTCGGAGGCTGCTGGCATAGCGAAGGCGCTCAGGAATAACGATGTCTTCGTCGCCGCTGAAAAACACGAACGGCACGCCACGGCGCATCAACTCGTCGGCGATCGGGAATACCCGTCGTCCGTTGAGATTGACGTCCAGGATCGCGGCCTCCGCCTCGTCCGTATGTTTTGATGCCTGTTCGACCGTCGCCACCGGGCCAAGCACCACGGCGCCCATCTTGCTGAAGTAACGTGCAAGATCGCCCGCCAGCATCCATTCGTCCTCGACGATCAGGATATGCAAGCCTTGCAGGTCGCGCACCTCATTGTTCCTTCTTCCTGCGGGATTTACGGCTGTCGGCGCGGACTTCCGCAAAATGGCGGGCCAGGACCTCTTGCAACCGTTCCGCGAGCGCGAGCAGGCGAGGCGGGATGTTTTCAGATACCGGGAACTTGGTCAGATCCGGCGAGGGCAACAGGATTCGCTTGGCCGGCTTTATTTCAGGTGGTCGTCTTGCCATTGGAACCGCCTCCGAAGTCAAATGTTAATGCCCAGCCGCGGTGCTTTGTTCCGTTACTGGACTATTTACTGGCCTCAGGCTCGGCCCGGTCTTAGTCTGAGGCGTGATTAGGGTCTGAGGCCCGATTTGACGGCTTTGTGTTCGCGGCTGTTACCAGGGGCTTGGCGTGGCATCCCAGAATGGAAGGTTTCCCATAGTCGGCGTCGGTGCATCGGCCGGCGGCATTCCGGCGATGGAGGGCCTGTTCAAGGGAATGACCGGCGGCACCGGCATGGCGTTCGTCGTCGTCACGCACCTCAGCCCGGAGCGGGAAAGCCTGCTGCACGAGGTCATCCGACGTTATACCGAAATGCCGGTCTTGGTGGCCGAGGAGGGGGCAGCGGTCCAACCCGACCAGGTCTATGTGATGCCGCAAAACGTCGTCCTCACCATCCGTAAGGGCGCGCTTTCGCTGCGCCGGCCGAACACGTTCAGCCGCGAGCGCAAGCCGATCGACATCTTCTTCAGCGCATTGGCCGAGGACCAGGGCGAGTATGCCGTCGGCATTATCTTGTCGGGTGGCGATTCGGACGGCACGCTCGGCGCCAGGGCAATCAAGGAGCATGGCGGGCTGACCATTGCCCAGGCCTCCAACGGTTCCGGCCCGCGCAATCCAGCCATGCCGCAGAGCGCGATTTCGAGCGGCCTGATCGACATAGCGGCGCCCGCCGAGCAGATCGGTGCAAAGCTTCAGGCGTTTGTCCGCGGTTTCGACGTGCTGAACGGCCTGACCGAAGCAGACGACGAACACAAGGCCGAGATGGATCGAGCCCGCGATGAAATCTACGCCATTTTGCGCAGCCATTCCGGTCACGACTTTTCCGGCTACAAGGCCAAGACGTTCCTGCGTCGCGTAAAGCGGCGCATGCAGATAACGCAGCTGCAGTCGATCACCACCTACACAGAACGGCTGAAAAGGGATCCGGACGAGGTGGCGAAGCTGTTTCGCGACCTCCTCATCAACGTCACCAGCTTTTTTCGCGACGCCGACGCGTTCAAATTGCTGGAGGACAAGATCATACCGCAGATTTTCGAAGGCAAGAACGCCTCCGATGCGGTGCGTGTGTGGGTGCCCGGCTGCGCCACCGGCGAGGAGGTGTTCTCGATCGGCATGCTGATGCGCGAGCGCATGGAGAAGCTTTCGGCGCCGCCGCGCGTCCAGATATTCGCGACCGACATGGATGAGCCGGCGCTCGCGGTGGCGCGTGCGGCACGTTATCCAGAAGCGCTGCTGCACGGGCTTTCGCCCGAGCGCAGGCAACGCTTTTTCCACAGTGACGGCGAGAGCTATGTGCTCGGCAAGGAGGTGCGCGAACTGTGCATCTTTTCGCCGCACAGCATTATCCGCGACCCTCCCTTCTCGCGCATCGACATGATTTCGTGTCGCAACCTGCTGATCTATTTCGGCCCGCAGATCCAGAACCGGGTCATCCCGATCTTCCACTACGCGCTGCGCCCGGGCGGCTATCTGTTCCTCGGGACCTCGGAAACCATCGGTCAGCACGGTGACCTGTTTGCCACGGTCGACAAGAAGCAGCGGATATTCCAGGCGCGGGAACATGCCACGCCGCGGCCGCCGGTCCTGATCGGCAATGGCCGCACGGGTGCCCTTCCGGTCGGACGCGGCGGCTCGAAGAAGGATGCGGCCAGCCATTCACTGCGCCAGGCGATCGAGGCTCAGGTGCTGGAGCGGTTCGCCCCGCCTCACGTTCTTGTCAATGGCGATGGCGACATCGTCTACTATTCGGCGCGGACGGGCAAATATCTGGAAGCGCCGCAAGGCGCCCCGAGCCGGCAGTTGCTGACCCAGGCCCGCCACGGGCTGAGACTGGAACTGCGCGCCGCATTGCGGGAAGCAGCCACGACGCGCCGCACGGTCGTGCGGGAGAACATAGCGGTCGAGGAAGACGACGGACAGCTTCAGTTCATTACATTGACGGTCGAGCCATACACGGAACGCAGTAATGGCGAGCCCCTCTACCTCGTCCTGTTCAATCCGGTGGGACAGTCCCAGATCCGCTCCGAGCCGGCACACGAAAGCCGCGGCACCGACGACGCGGCCGATCTCGAGCGGGAGTTGCGCGACACACGCGAGCGGCTGCAATCGACCATCGAGGAATACGAAACCGCGCTGGAGGAAGTAAAATCTTCGAACGAGGAACTCGTCTCCGTCAATGAAGAGGCGCAGTCGACCAATGAGGAGCTTGAGGCCTCGAAGGAGGAGATGCAGTCGCTCAATGAAGAGCTAAACACCATCAACGCGGAGCTGACCGGCAAGATAGAGGAACTCGATCGCGCCAACAGCGATCTCAGAAACTTGTTCGAAAGCACGGAAATCGCCACCATCTTCCTCGACCGCAACCTTGTGGTGCGGACCTTCACTCCCGCCGCGTCATCGTTCTTCAACTTGCGTCCGTCCGATGTCGGCCGCCCGCTGACCGATCTTTCGAGCCGACTCGATTACCCCGAGTTGAAGCGGCACATCCAGGCGGTGTTCGAGACGGGAGAGACCCTGAACCATCACCTTGCGCGCGATGACAACGGCCGGTTTCACCTGGTTCGCATCAACCCTTATCGGGACAAGAGCGGCGGCGTCCAAGGCGTGGTCGTGACCATGATCGACGTGACGACGCTGGCGCAGGCGGAAGAGCGTCAGCAGGTGCTCATCTCGGAGCTGAACCATCGCGTCAAGAACATGCTGGCGGTCGTCGCCAGCATCACCAACCGGACCCGTGAAAACTCGGCGTCGAAAGACGAGTTCGCCGACGCCTTGATCGGCCGCCTGCAGGCGATGTCACGAGCATACAGTCTGCTCTCGCGAGAAAGCTGGACCGAAGCTTCCGTCGAGGAACTGCTGCGCCAGGAACTCGATCCCTTCGGGGCCGAACGGTTCGAACTCCATGGCAAACGGGTGAGCCTCAAGCCGGTACAAGGGCTTTCCTTCGGCATGGCAATCC
This sequence comes from Mesorhizobium sp. M1006, assembly GCF_040318825.1. Classification (NCBI taxonomy): domain Bacteria; kingdom Pseudomonadati; phylum Pseudomonadota; class Alphaproteobacteria; order Hyphomicrobiales; family Phyllobacteriaceae; genus Mesorhizobium; species Mesorhizobium sp. M1006. Next base: position 119,874 of record NZ_JAMYMZ010000009.1, on the reverse strand, counting down.
ATGAACTGGCGACGAATGCCGCTAAATATGGTGCCCTTTCGAAACCTGCCGGGCGGATAGTCGTGAAATGGTCGGTGGCGGACGGAACCTTCAGGCTCACTTGGCGCGAGAAGGGCGGCCCCCGCATCAAGGAGCCAACCGACAGCGGCTTCGGCCTTACCCTTCTGCGCGGAGAAATCGGCTACCGGCTGGGCGGAAAGGTTGAAACAACTTTCCACTCAAATGGTTTGGAGGCGGAAATCGCATTCCCTCTGACCCGTGAGGGCTCGTCGTGACCGGAAAGATGCGTGTGCTGATCGTCGAGGACGAATGGCTGATCGCCGACGACGCGGCGGCTTACCTGCGCAAAGCCGGCCATCAGGTGGTTGGACCTGTTTCGTCGGTAACGGCGGCACTCCGGCTCGTTGGCGAAGGCGGGATCGACGCCGCGTTGCTGGATATCCAGTTGAACGACGAGACCAGCTATCCGATCGCGGAAGCGTTACGGACGCGCGGTGTTCCGTTCGCCTTCCTTTCCGGGTATGGCGAACGCGAAATTCCAGCCGGGTTCCGCGCTTGCAGGATGGTGCAGAAGCCGGCGAGCCAGAGTGCGATCCTGAATGCCGTGGATGAACTCGCGCGAGCCGGCTGAGGTCGCGATTGAAAGTCGCGCCAGGTCACATCGGCGTGGTGCGTGCCTGCCGCGAACGACGAACGCCTATGGCAATATCCGCACCGGTACCGATTTGACCGCCGGAACATGAGCCCTCTCGGCTCTGTGCCACAAAGGAACCAGCGGGTTGAGCTCGGGGTAGTAACCGGCGCAATTTCCCTCCGGCACCGAGTAAGGCGTGATGCGCAGTCCGTGCACGCGGCGCTCCACACCGTCCCGCGCGTTGGCTTCGAGATCAACCTCCTGTCCCGCGCTCAAACCGAGGCGCTGGATATCCTTTTCATTCATCAACAGCACCATGCGTGTGCCGCTGATGCCGCGCAGCCGGTCGTTGTAGCCGTAGACGGTCGTGTTGAACTGGTCGTTGGAGCGGACCGTGATCAGTGTCAGCACATCATCGCAGGCGACATCGATGTCAGGATCGGTTTCAAGGCCACTTGGCAGCTTGAAATTGGCCTTCTTGTTCGGCGTCTCCCACACCCGCTCGCTCGCCTTGATGTCGCGATGGAAGCCGCCGGGCGTCAGGAAACGCTCGTTGAAGTCGCGGAAATGTTGGGGGTAGCAGCGCTCGATTTCGTCGCGGATGCGGGAATAATCCCCAACCCACTCATCCCATGGGATCGAACTCCTGCCCGGCACCATGGCCTTGGCGAGTTCGGCGACGATCCTGGGCTCTGAAAGCAGATGCGGCGAAGCCGGAGGTCGCGATCCGAACGAGCCGTGGATACAGGCGGTGGAATCCTCTACCGACACCCTTTGGTCGCCGCTTGCCTGATGGTCTCTTTCCAGCCGTGACAGGCAAGGCAGCAAATAGGTTGCCCGGCCGGCGATCAGGTGACTGCGGTTGAGCTTGGTCGCGATCTCGACATGCAGGTCGAGCCCACGCCAGGCTTTCTCGACCAGGCCGGTTTCCGGCACGGCCCGCACGAAATTGCCGCCGAGCCCGACAAAGCCCTTGACCGATCCGTCGATGACGCCTTCGCAGGTCTCGACCGTATCGAGACCTTTCTCGCGCGGCGGTTCAAAGGCGTAGAATTCGGCGAACTTGTCGAGCGGGACGAGCTCGGGTTTTTCCGATATGCCGACGGTGCGCTGCCCCTGGACATTGGAATGGCCGCGCAGCGGCGAAATGCCGGCGCCGGGTTTTCCGATATTGCCGCGCAGCATCAAAAGGTTGCACAGCATCTGGACGTTCTCGGTGCCGTGCCGATGCTGGGTCAGGCCCATGCCGTAATTGCCGATCACCGCGTTGGCATGGCTGTAGACCTCGGCGACATGCTCCAGGTCGGTCTGCGCAATGCCGGATCGCGCGACGATATCGCTCCACTGGGTTTTGCGCAGGAAGGCTTCGAATTCGGCGAAGCCATGCGTGTGTTCGGCGATGAAAGCCGTGTCGAGGACACGCGTCCTGCCGCTTTCGCGGGCGTCGTCGTCGAGCGCCAGCAACGCCTTGGCGATACCCGTCATCGCGGCGATATCGCCGCCCGAACGAACCTGGAAGTAGTCGCTGGACATTTTGGTACCCGGTCCGGGCGACAGCATGTCGAGGGGGTTTTGCGGATTCTTGAAGCGCTTCAGTCCCCGCTCGGGCAAGGGATTGAAAGTGAAGACGGGCACGTTGCGTTGACGTGCCTCCTGCAGCGGATGCAGCAGGCGCGGCGCCGTCACCCCGGTGTTGTGCCCGAAGAAGAACATCATGTCGCATTTCGCAAAGTCTTCGAGCTGCACGGTCCCCACCGGCGAGCCGATCGATTCCGGCAAGCCGACCGAGGTCGATTCATGACACATGTTGGACGAATCGGGCAGGTTCGAAGAGCCATAGATCCGCGCAAAAAGCTGGTACATGAACGAGGCCTCGAGCGAGGCCCGGCCGGACGTGTAGAACACCACCGATTTTGGATCGAGCCGCCGCAGTTCGGCAGCTATGTCGCGGAATGCATCGTCCCAGGAAACCGGCTCGTAACGGTCGGTGGCGGCATTGTAGCGCATGGGCTCGGTAAGCCTGCCCTGCTTCTCAAGATCGTGGTCCGGCCAATCGAGTAGTTCCGTCACCGAATGCTCGGCGAAGAAAGCGGGTTCGCAGCGCAGCTTGGTCTGGTCCCACATCGTCGCCTTGGCGCCGTTTTCACAGAATTCGAAAGGCCTCGGCTGGGCTGGCTTTGCCCATGAGCAAGACACGCACATATAGCCGTCGGCCTTGTTCTGCTTGAGCAGCGTGCTCCATATCCCGGACAACAGCAGGCCTTCGCCGCGCGCCTTGCGGACCAGGGATTTGAGCGATCCCCAGCCGCCTGTCGGGTGGTCGTATTTCTTGGTTTCGATGCGATCGGTTACGGCGGGTTTCATGCGAGCCACTCCCTGTAAGAAGAGCATGCATAAGAACCCGCCGTAAGGCTGAATGTTCCGGGCCGGGTCCGTTCCGTCTCGCCGGAACCATTTCCGCCATCGTTTGTTCGGCCCGAAGAAAGGAGCCGCGCGAAATGGAGCGACGTAACGCGTTAATTGCGATGGTGATTTCGGCCATCATCATCGTCGGCTTTCTCATCGGCTTTTTGTACGGCGATATGGGCTGGCGAACTTCGCCGCTCAAAAGAGCCCCTGAGCAGAACCAGGGTGGCAATGCTCCGGCCGACACCTCGCCTGCCGCCGGCATCAAGAAGAACCCCAAGGAAAATACCGAAATGCCAGGCCAGCAATGAGTGAGACTCAGCAATGAAGGCAGGCAATGCCACGAACTGAAACGGGGTCCTGTTTTTGCGGCGCCATAACGGCGGAGATGCGCGGCGAGCCGTTCTGGATTTGCTCCGATCACGATGACGACTGCCGCAAGGCGATAGGAAGCCCGCTAACGGTGTGGGTCGGCTATCGGCCTTCTGAATTCACATTGCTCACCGGCACGCCCAAGACCTTTTCGAAAACCCCCGGCGTGCTCCGGTCCTTCTGTGCGGATTGCGGAACATCGATCGGCTATGTCGACCAGGGCCTGCCCGACGAACTCTATCTGTCGATCGGCTTTCTCGACCACCCCGAACGGTTTCCGCCGCAGGCCCACGCATATTGGGACATGAGGCTTCCCTGGGTCGACTTTCCAGACGAGCTGCCGCGGGTGGGAAGGTATTCGAGGCGGCGCGATCCCGCTTTCGGAAATCCGGCGGACCGCTAGCCTGCTGCCCGCTTGCAGGTGGAAAACGTACCGTTCGCAGTTTCGTACGAATACGACAATTGGCGCGCGGCCGAAAACGCGCAATTATAGGCCAATGGGCCGCCGTTTGGATGACAAGCTCGATTGCAAGGCGTGCGGGACGATCCTGATGGAAATTCCCGACAACCCGAAGGATTCGACGCCGATCTATTGCAGCAATTGCGGCGCCTATCTCGGCGAATGGGGCGATCTGCAGGAGGATTTCTTCAGGCAGGCGTTCGGTGCCCAGGCCTTCGATCTGAACAACGGAAACATCATCAAGAAATAATCCTGGATCCCGCCGGCCAAGCCACGGCCTGCGGGCCCGGCTATTCGCGGCAATTGCCGTTCGGACCGGGCCATCGGGAACCTTTCTCCCGAGCCGCTTGTTTGGGTGACGGAAGGAGAAACGCCATGAGCACAAAACCTCCCCCTGTGCCGCCGAAGAATCTGAGCCCAAAGGGCACCGGTGACAAAAAACCGGTAGCAGCCGACCAGGCACCGCAATCAGCTGTTCCGGATCCCGACAAGCAGGGCCAGCAAGGCAATACGAAGGTCAACACCACCCATCAAGGCAACGTCCAGGATCGCTAGGTCATGTCCACGTCGAAGAAGACTCCTGCCAGCATCCGCCAGGGCGGTCCCGGCGCCGCGCACGAAAACGCCAAGAAGCCGCTGAGCGTCGAAAAGCCGCCGGCCGACTCCGACCGTCGCAGCCACAGCAAGGTCTCCGGCGGCGGCGGCGAACACGACAGCCACCATACCCACGACCCCGAAAAGAAAGGCGACACCCGGCCCGCGCATCAGGACAAGTGAAGTCGTGCGGCGACGCGACGATCGGTGAGGTTCGAGCGAAGTGTCAGCGGGGACGGCGCGCCGAGGCAATCGGCACGACGTTGTCGACCACCGGCAAATCGAACAGCATCGGAAGCCCCCGCGTCGCGGCCATCTCCACGATCAGTTCTTCGATGGAGTGATCGGTCAGACGCGTCTCGACGCCCAGCCGGATCATCGCCGCCAGCTTGTGCACCGGCACCGGCACGGACTTCGCCCGGTCGTCGAGCAGCTTGCTGATTTCGATCACGACGTCGGCGTCGATATTCCTGGGCAAGTCTCGCATAAGCGCCTCCCCGCCAAACGAAACGAAAAGCCCGCCGCACCTTTCGATACGGCGGGCGATCCAGTGATGCGTACCGGCGAGGGGATCGGGGTGGGCGTGCCGGCGCGCGCAGATCGCAAGTAATTTTAGTTAAATCCGTCAACTTCGATGTGTCACGGAAAAACGTCTGTACGTTTTTTACCGAACCGCACGGATCGCTGGCTGTTCCCGCCGTCGCGCGGCGCGACCGTACGGATGGCGTGACCCTTTGCCCTCCGGACAGCGAACTCAAACAGTATACATTATAAACTTAAAACATCTTGCCAGGTGATCCAGCCTATGCTCCACTTGAGCCGGGAACACGGCTGATAGGTCGATTTCTGCCGACACGTGGCTGCATTTCAAACGGCACGACTGCGAGAACACAGCCTCAAACAATATACGAAATCTTCGCATGGGAAGGCGTGGATGACGGAAACGATAGAGCTCAAACGGGTTGGCGATGGCAATCTGCGTGCCCAGGTCTATCAACAAATCCGGCTGACGATACAGCATGGCGAATTGGCGCCTGGCCAGAAGCTCGTCGATGTCGATATTGCCGCCCAGCTCGGCATTTCCAGAATGCCTGTCCGTGACGCCTTGATGCAGTTGGTGCATGAGGGCTATCTCGTCGGCACGACACGCGGCTTCACCCTGCCCACGCTTACCGCGACGGATGTCGCCGACATCTTCGAGGTCCGCCGCCTGCTTGAGCCACGGGCCGCCGCGCACGCGGCACGGACACTTGACGCCGCTGGCCTCAAGACCCTGGCAGCCGCGCTTCGGGAGGCCGAGGCTGCGGCCGCCGCCGGTGATGCCGACCGCTTTTTCCAGGCCAATTCGGCATTCAGGAATTGTTGGCTCGGCGCCGTCGCGAACGAGCGCCTTTCCCAAACGATTGCAAGGTTCGCCGACCATGTGCTCGTCGTCCGCTTGAGGACGCTGTCGCACCAGCCGACGCAGGCCGTCATCGTTGCCGGCATGCGCGCAATCTATGAGGCATTCGTTAAGCGCGACGCCGTCGCCGCTTACGACCGCATGACCCACTTCATTCAGAACGCCGAGGAGCGTTTCACGAAGCTTAGCCCACCGTTTCAAAACTCCAACGGTGAAGGTGAGGGCATGTCGCGGCAGGGGAAAGCATGATCAGGAAGCAGCACCCGCTGAAAGGGCCGAACAGGTTCAAGCTCGGCGTATTTTCAATGAACGCCGATGGCGGCCTGGCAATGACCACCGTTCCCGAGCGCTGGCGCGCCCGCTGGGAAGACAACCTCAATTCCGCCTGTATCGCCGACCGCGCCGGCCTCGAGTTTCTGCTGCCGATCGCCCGTTGGCGCGGCTTCGGCGGTTTGACGCATGTGCGGGAATGGTCGTTCGAGACTTTCACCTGGGCGGCGGGCCTTGCTGTCGCCACCGAGAACATCGGCCTGTTCATGACGGTGCATGTGCCGCTGGTTCATCCGCTGCAGGCTGCAAAAGCGCTGGCGACGGTCGACCACATCTCCAATGGGCGGGCCGGCTTGAACATTGTCTGCGGCTGGAACCCCGACGAGTTCGCCATGTTCGGGCAAACGGTCGGCGATCGAACCTACGATCAAGCCGAGGAATGGATCAACATCATCGTGCGCGCCTATCAATCGAGGGAGCCGTTCGACTTCGGCGGCGAGTTCTATGATCTGAAGGGCGTCGTCAGCCGGCCGCCAAGCCTGCAGGCGCCGCGACCGGTGACCATGAACGCCGCCTTCGGCGCGCCGGGGCGCAACTACGCAGCGCGCCATTGCGATTATCTGTTTTCGACCTTTTCCGAAATTGCCGACGGCCGTGCGCATGTGGTCGACATCACCAACCGCGCGGCCGAAGTCGGGCGCGAAGTCGGCGTCTATACGGTTTGTCACGTCGTCTGCCGGGAGACCCAGCAGGAAGCCGAGGATTACTACCGGCACTACGCGTTGGAATGCGCGGACGAGGGTGCGGTCGACGAGCACATGCGCAAGAAGAAGGAATTCGCGAACTCGCACGATGCGAAGGCTTTCACCGAATATCGGCAAAGGTTCGCCGGGGGTGCCGGGACGTTCCCGCTCATCGGCACGCCGGAAACGATCGTCGACGACCTCACCGAGATCATGGAACAGGGTTATTCCGGCGCCGCCCTCACATTCGTCAACTACACCTACGAATTGCCCTTCTTCTGCGACCGCGTGCTGCCGCTGATGCGCCAGGCCGGGCTTCGAGTAAATTGATGCCGGCGGCCGCCATTCCGACGCCGTGGGTGGATGGGCACGACGCCATCAATCCGCGCGCGTTCAAGCAGGCTATGCGGGCCGTGGCGGGCTCGGTCGCCATCCTCGCGTCGGAACATGACGAGATCGGTTTTTGCGGCATCACGGCGACGGCTCTCTGCTCGTTCAGCGCCGAGCCGCCGTCGCTGCTGGCTTGTGTCAACCGCGGCAGCACCTTTGCCTCGGTCATTCACGAAGGTTTGCCGTTTTCGGTCAATCTTCCCGCCGGCGACCAGGAGAACGTTGTACGTGCCTTTGGCGGCATGACCAAAGCCAAGGGCGCCGCGCGGTTCTCGTCCGGATCATGGGTGCGTGGCGAAACCGGCGCGCCCTTGCTTGTCGGCGCACGGGCAATATTCGAATGCCGGGTGGCCGAAATCATCGTGCGGGCATCGCACATGATCGTCATCGGCATCGTGTCGGGCGTTGCGCTGGACCGCGCTCATCGATCGCCGGTCTTCTACGCGCATGGGCGGTTCCTGACAGTAGGAGATGATGCCAACTAACCGCCGTTCACGCGGCGGCGCGGCGATTGCAATTTTAGATCGAACCCGATCATGGACGAACTATCAAAGGGAGTATGGCAATGCGCATTTGGAAATCCCTTGTTCTGGCTGCACTCATGTCGGGTGTGGCGGGTAGCGCCGCGGCCGAAGAGGTCGTCCTCAACGCCGTGCATTTTACGCCGACGCAGAACGGCTACGCGCAGAGCTTCCTGAAGTTCGTTCAGAAGGTGAACGAAAAGGGCAAGGGCGTGGTCCAGATCAACGTCCGTGGCGGGCCGGAGGTCATTCCGCCGATCCAGCAGGGCGCGGCGCTCAGGAGCGGCCTGATCGATGTGATCGACACACCGGCAGGGCAGTTCCTCGAACTCGTGCCCGAAGGCGAGGTTTTCTCCGCATCGACGAAGACGCCGTGGGAGGTCCGCGACAATGGCGGCTGGGATTTCATCAGCGGAATTTTCGAGAAGAAGGCCAATGCCCACCTGCTGGCGCATGTCGACGCGGGCTCGGGCTTCAACGTCTTCACCGTCGACGAACCCAAGCTCAACAGCGAAGGCAGCATCGACTGGGGCAGCCTGAAAATCCGCTCGTCGCCGCTCTACCGCGATTTCCTTGAATCCTTGGGCGCAACGGTGATCGTGCAAGCGCCGGGGGATGTCTATACCTCGCTCGAGCGCGGCGTCGTCAATGCCAACGCGTATACGGTGTTTGGCTATGCGTCGTTCGGCTGGGACAAATTCACCAAATACCGTGTCGACCCGCAGTTCTTCAAAACCGACGTGCTGATCTCGATCAACAAGGCCAAATGGGACACGCTGTCGCCCGAAGCGCAGAAGCTGCTTGCCGACGCGGCCGTCGAATACGAGCGCGCGAGCTATGACGCCAACCTTGCCCAGTCCGAAAAACAGGCACAGGCGATGATCGACGGCGGGCAGAAGGTGATCAGCTTGACCGGCGCCGGCCGCGACAAATTCCTGGCGGCTGCCACGCAGGCGAGCTGGGCGAGAATGGCCAAACGCGATCCCACCAGCATCGATCAGTTGAAGAAATTCTTCCAGTAGCCCGAGCCGAGGGTGCCTTGCGTGCCCTCCATCAAAGCTGGGCCAAGGAGGCAAAGGTGGACATGAGGGTCGTCGGGAATGGACAGATCGTTTGCAGTGATTGGGAAGCTGAGCCTTGCGTTGGCGGCGGCGGCAAAAGTGGTGCTTGGCCTCATCATCGTCGCGGTGGTTGCTGATGTGTGCGTCCGCAATCTGGGCCTGAGGCCGCTTGCCTGGGCGGTGTCGGCGACGGAATACGGCCTGCTTTACGCGGCATTTCTGCCGATGCCATGGCTGGTCCACAGCAAGGGCCATGTCTTCGTCGAGTTCCTGCGCCAGGCGCTGCCGGTGCGGGCACGGGCGGTGCTTGAAAAGCTGGTCTATCTCGCCTGCATCGGCGTCAGCCTCTACCTCGGCAGCGTCGCTCTGTCTTCGCTGACAAGTGCCGTTGCGGGCGGCGAATACGAAACGCGCAGCTTCGATATGCCGAAATGGCTGGTCTTTCTGCCCATCATGCTCGCCTTCTATCTCTCGGCGCTGGAATGGCTCAGATATCTGCTCGGCCGTGACACGCTGTACACGCTCGATCCGCTGGAAATGGAAGGGCTCTGACCGGTGGCCTGGCTGTTTCCATTCGCCGTGCTCGTTGGCACCATCCTGGTGTTGATGGGCCTTGGGCTGCCGGTCGCCTTCGCGTTCTTCGTCACCAATGTGATCGGGCTGTATCTGTTCTTCGGCGGCTCGATCGGCGTGACGCAGATGGTCGCCAACTTCTCCGACGCTGTCTCGACCTACGCGCTTGCCCCGCTGCCGATGTTTCTCGTCATGGGCAGCCTGTTCTTCCGCTCCGGCCTCGGCGAGAAGGTCATCTACGCGCTCGACCTGTGCATCGGCAATCTGCGCGGACGCCTCGCCTATGTCGTGCTGGCCGCCGGCACGATCTTTTCCGCGCTGTCGGGCTCGAGCCTCGCCAATACCGGCATGATGGGCTCGCTGATGGTGCCCGAGATGCTGAAGCGGGGCTACAAGCCGCACATGGCCTACGGCCCGGTGCTTGGCGCCGGAAGCCTTGCCGTCATCATCCCGCCATCCTCGCTGGCCGTCTTGCTCGGCTCGCTGGCCCAGATCGACGTCGGCGCGCTGCTCATAGCGGGGGCTCTGCCGGGACTGCTGCTCGTTCTCATGTACGCGGCGCTGATCTTCGCGCAGACAAAGATCGATCCGGACGCCGCTCCGCACTATCCGGTGCCCGCCGTCCCCGCGGCCGAGAAGGTGAGGGCGGTCGCCGTCAACATCATTCCGATGAGCGTCATCGTGTTCATGGTGGTCGGCACGATCATCCTTGGAATAGCGACCCCGACCGAGTCGGCAGGCCTCGGCTGTGCCGCTGTCTTCGCCTTGTTGTTTGTCTACCGGCGGTTCAGCTGGTCGGTTGTCTGGAAGTCGCTGGACGATGCGATGAAGGTCACCGGCATGACCTTCCTGATCATCTCGGCTTCGACGACGTTCTCGCAGATATTCGCCTTCTCCGGCGCCTCCAACGGCTTTATCCAGTTCATCGTCGGCTACGATCTTGGACCGTATCCCATGCTGCTCATGATGGTGCTCGTCATCCTGCTGCTCGGCATGTTCATGGATCAGGTCTCGATGATGCTGATCACGCTGCCGATCTTCCTGCCGATCGCCCAGCAATTCGGCTACGAGCCGGTATGGTTCGGGCTGATCCTGCTGCTCGCCTACGAGGTCGGCTTCACCACGCCGCCGTTTGGTCTGCTGCTGTTCATCATGATCGGCGTTGCGCCGAAAGGCACATCGCTCAAGACGGTTGCCATGGCTGCGGCGCCTTACATCGCGCTGACGCTTCTGCTGATCCTGCTGATTGTCCTCTTTCCGCAGATCGCTCTCTTTCTTCCGAACTTGATCTAGTCGAACTCGATCCAGCAGGTGTCCACATGCGCTTTGCCTATCTTGCTTTCTTCCATGATGACCGCGAGGCAAATTTGGCCATCGCCGGTGAAGACGTTGACGCCGTGCGGCGTGTGATTGCTTCAACGCCGGGCCTTGGGCTTGCAAATATCTATCTGCCCGAAGTGGCGACGGACATGTTCAACAACGATGGTCCACCGCCGGTCTTTGGCTTCCAGCTCTATTTCGACGAACTGGCGGACATGGAGGCGGCGCTGGCGCCGTCCGGCCATCTGCAGGCGCTTGCCGCACCTGGTATGCTGTCGAGCATCGCCGGTTCGAGGCCGACGCAACAGGCAATGTGCGTGCGTCCGTTTCCCGTCGACGACGCTGGCGTCAAGACGTCCGGGCTGCCCTGCAGCTATCTTGTCCACTATCCCGGGCCGGCCGAAGACATGAATGCCTGGCTCTACCACTATGTGACGCATCATCCGCAATTGATGCGGTGCTTCCCCGGCATTCGCCACATCGAGGTTCTGTCGCGACTGGATTGGTGCGGTTCGCTGCCCTGGCCGCGGATCGACCATATGCAGCGCAATCGCGTCATGTTCGACAGTCCCGCTGCATTGACGCACGCGCTGCAATCGCCGGCGCGGCTGGAGATGCGCGCCGACTACAAGACCTTCCCGCCGTTTTCAGGCGGCAGCGGGCATTTTCCGATGTCGACGGAAGCCGTGCATCCTTCGTCAAGGGCCACATAGGCAAACAGGTTTTTGCCGACGCCGAAAATTTCTGGAGATTTCATGTACGACTTTCGCAAGAAATGTATCTCTCTCGATCGCCTCATCGGCACCTTCTGCGCCATCCCGCACCCTGTGGCGGTCGAAGTGGCCGCCGCCAGCGGGGTCGATTTCCTGTGCATCGACTGGGAGCATTCGCAGATCGGCCGCGAACGGCTCGAGGATCTGATCCGCGCCGCCGATGTCCACAAGGTTCCCGCGATGGTGCGCGTTCCCGGCCACACGCCGGAGTGGATGGCCGCCGCGCTCGACGCCGGCGCGTCGGGTGTCCTGGTACCCCGCGTCTCCACGGCCGAGCAAGCGCGCGTGGCGGTCATGGCCTGCCGGTACCCGCCGGTCGGCGCCCGCGGTGTCGGCCCGGGCCGCGCCGCCGGTTATGGCTACAGGATTCCGGACTACCTCAACTCGGCCAACGATGTCCTGACGGTCGCCATCCAGGTCGAGACGGTCGAAGGGCTCGCCAACATCGACGACATCGTCCAGGTCGACGGCGTCGACGTGATCTTCATCGGTCCCGGCGACCTGTCGGTTTCGATCGACGCCATGGGGCCGGCCGGCCAGGACAAGCTCAATGCAGCGATTATGAGGATCGCGGCCGCGGCGCGCACGGCCCGCAAGGCCGTCGGCATCTTTCGCCCTTCGGCGGATGATGTCGGCAAATGGTCGCGGCACGGCATCAGCTTCTACATGCTGGCCAGCGACACGATGTTTCTCGGGGCCGGCCTTGCCGCCGGCGTCGCCTCGGCGCGCAGCGCCTCATAGCAAGAGTTTGCCATGAAGATCATCAAGACCGACGGTGTGCTGTCAGTCGAGGAGGAGCAGCTGCGCTACCTCGACGGCTTGAACGTCGAATTTGTCGAAAAGACGCTGCTCACGGAAGATGCCCTGATCGAACACTGCCGCGACGCCGACGCATTGATGGTATTGCGGGAGCCGATCACGGCTCGCGTTTTGGCGGAACTGAAGAGGCTCAAGGTCATCGGGCGGTTCGGCGTAGGGCTCGATTCGATCGACGTCGAGGCTGCCAGCCGTGCCGGTGTTCAGGTAACCTACGTGCCGGACGCCAATCTGGTTGAAGTCAGCACCCACGCCATGGCCCTGATCCTGGCCTTGACGCGCAGGCTGAAGCAGTTCGACAGCGCGGTGCGCGCCGGCCGCTGGGTTGCAATGACCGATGGCGCCGGCATCACACGGCCCGACAGGCAGATCCTCGGCCTGATCGGCTTCGGCCAGATCGGGCGGCTGACTGCCGAGCGGGCGCGGGTCTTCGGCTACCACATCATCGCCTACGATCCGCATATGCCGGCCGAGCGCATCGCGGCCGGTGATGCCGAACCGGTCGGCTTCGACGAGTTGCTGGCCAGGGCCGACATCGTCTCGCTGCACGTTCCAGCGACACCGGAGACCAGAAACATCATGTCGGCGCAAGCCCTGTCGCGGATGAAGAAAGGGGCGATACTCATCAACGTGGCCCGCGGCGGCCTGGTCGACGAGGTTGCATTGGCGGACGCGATCCGGCGCGGCCATCTGGCAGGCGCCGGCATCGACACGTTCGAGCGGGAGCCGCCTTCGCCCGACAATCCGCTGCTGGCGCTGGACACCGTCCTGGTCAGTCCACACGCGGCGCACTACTCGACCCAGTCTTACGCGGAGGTTCGCAACAAGGTGTTTGCCGATGTCGCATCAGTCCTGCGCGGCGGCAAGCCTGTATATCCGGTCAACCGGATATGACCAATTCCCGATGTCGGCACCACCTCTATCCGCCTGCTCCGCGGAACCCAAGTCCTGCAAGTCGGGGTTCGCAGGGCGATAAGGGGCAGCGCAACCTGTCGCGATTTATCCGGTTTGCCACATTTTGTTCTTGCTTTGTGCCGGCAGCTATGCTACTAATTTGCGTATGGTGATGATTCACCGAGGACCCGCCGCAAGGCGGTTTTTTGTCTTTAGGTTTCAGCGTCATCTGTCGAGGCTCTGCTCGGCTTGTCGCGACGCTCGACGATGTAGATGTGATCAGCGACCAGCACCACGTCGCCATGCTGGTTGATCACCTCGCAGCGCTCGACGACCCGGCCTGAATCGGGTCGCTTCGGGTCGTCTTCCCTAGCCGAGATGGTGGTGCGGGTCCTGATCGTATCGCCGATGAACACCGGCTTGATGAAGCGCAGCCGGTCGTAGCCATAGGAGAAGGCAACCGGGTTGACGACGCTGGCCGTCAGCCCGACGCCGACCGAAAACACCAGCGTGCCGTGGGCGATGCGCTGCCCGAACGGCGTCGTCTTCATGAACTCGGCGTCCATGTGGTGGGGAAAGAAATCACCGGTATGGCCGGCATGGACGACGAAGTCGGTCTCGGTGATGGTGCGCCCGCTGGTCATGCGCGACGAGCCGATCCGGTAGTCCTCGAAATAGACTGTCTGCTCCATGTCAGGGCCTCGCCGCTATCGGTGTTGCCGGCGCCGCGCTCGATCGGTAGGCGGCTTCGACCAGCGCCATGGTGTTCCAGCCGTCCTCGACGGAACTGACAAGCTCGGCGTCCTCGCCCGACGCGTAGCGCTGGACATTGGCCATGCGGCCGGCAAAGGCGTCCGGAAACCATGCGCCGACGAGTGGAACCGCAATCCAGTCCGTGCCGCCTTTGGGGTAGATTTCGAGAATGTCCGGCTCGCCGCGCGGATAGTCGAGGTTGACGCCCAGTTTGAGGTAAGCGGCGCCTTCGGTGCCGCAGATGCGGAATTCGCAGGCCTGGTGTTTTCGACCGAATTTGTGATCGTGGTTGATCGACAGTGCACAGCGCACCGTGTCGCCATAGTCGAGGATCGCGCTGGTGCGCGTTTGCGCAACCTTGTGGCCGGGATGGCCGAGTGTCTTGGCGTGAACCCCCTTGGGGTCGCCGAGCAATTGCCGGATCAGGTCGAGATAATGGATCGAATGCATGGCGATCTCGACGCGCGGCGCCCGCAACAGGAATTCCCAGAGCTGCCAGGGTGTCGCCAGCGCAAGCCATGCGTCGAAATCGACCACTTCGCCCAGCCAGCCCTTGGCGATCGCATCCCTGAGCGCCAGCATCATCGGCGCGAAGCGCAGCTGGAAATTCACCGCCGCTTTCAGATCTTTGGCGCGGCAGATTTCGAGGATCTCGGTCGCCTCGGTGAGATTGCTGCCCATCGGCTTCTGGATCAGCGCCACCGCACCATCGGGCAACGCCCTGAGCACGCCGGCATGATGAGCCGGCGGCGTCGCCAGATCGAAGACGGCGTCCTTGATTGACGCAGCTTCCTCGACCGACCGGTAAGCGGCGACGCCCCATTTCTGCGCCAGTTTTTCCGCCTTGGGCAGGTCGGGGTCGAACAGCCCGGCAACCGGAAAACCGGCTTTCCCATAGGCCGGGAAATGCGCATCGCCGACGATCGAGCCGGCGCCGAAAATCACGATCGGCCTGGGCTTTGACGGCTGTGCCCAGGCCTGGGAAAGCGAGGCAGGATCGAAAATGTCATCAGTCATAATGGAAGACTTCGTCCATCGACGCCCACCACTCGCCGTCCTTGCGGGTCGGCAGCGGCTCCTGGCATGGCATGCAGAGCGCCCACCATTCCTGCGTCGTGGGATCGGCGGCCATCTTCGCCATGTCGGCGGCATAGTCGGTGCCGTGGTACTCAAAGGTGCTGAACAAAAGGTGCTCCGGCTCCCTCAGATAAATCGAATAATTCTTGATGTTGCAGGCGGAAATCATCTTGAGGACGTCCGGCCAGACGGCAGCGTGAAGCCGCACATACTCGGCGACTTTCTCCGGCTTGAGGCCGAGCACCATTCCCATTCGCTGCATGTCCGCCTCCTACTTCACTATCGCCATGGTGAATTCCGCGATGCTCTTCGACTTGATTGCATCCCAGTCCCAGTCGATGCCGATGCCGGGCTCGTCCGGCGCCAGCGCGTGCCCGTCCTCGATACGCATTTTCTTGCCGGTCAGCTCGTCGAGCTGGGGAATATACTCGACATATCTGCCGTTCTGAACGGCGCATGTCAGGCTGACATGCAATTCCATCAGGAAATGCGGGCAGACCGGTATGTCGAACGCCTCGGCTGCATGCGCCACCTTCAGCCACGGCGTGATGCCGCCGATGCGGCCGACATCGACCTGCACGATCGAGCACGCGCCCTTCTGCATATATTCGCGGAAATGCCGGATCGAGTAGAGCGACTCGCCGACGGCGATCGGCGTCGACGTCGCATTCGACAGGCGGATATGGCCGTCTATGTCGTCGGCCGGCAACGGTTCCTCGATCCAGGCGAGATCGAGTTCACGCAAGCGCTCGGCCCGGCGGATCGCCTCGTCGACCGAAAAGCCCTGGTTGCAGTCGGTCATGATCTCGTAGGAGTCTCCAACCGCCCGGCGCACCGCCGTCAGCCGGGCAAGATCCTCGGAGCCGTGCGGCTTGCCGATCTTGACCTTCGAGCCGCGAAACCCCTTGGCCTTGGCGGCCAGCGCATCCGCGACCAGCGCCTCGGTTTCGATATGCAGCCAACCGCCTTCGGTCGTGTAGAGCGGGCAGCGGTCCTTGGCGCCGCCGGCCAGCTGCCACAGCGGCAGCCTCTGTTTCCTGGCCCGCAGGTCCCAAAGCGCAGTGTCGATGGCCGCCAGCGCGATTGCCGTGATCGCGCCGATCGTCGTGGCATGGGTGGCGAACTCCAGCTCGTGCCAGATCGCCTCGATCATGTCGGCGTCGCGGCCGATCAGCCGCGGCGCAAGGTGGTCGGCCAGCAGCCGCATCACCGAGGAGCCGCCGGTGCCGATCGTATAGCTGTAGCCGGTGCCGACCGCGCCGTCGGCGTCGGTGATGGTGACGATCGGTGTTTCCTGGCTGACAAAACTCTGGATGGCATCGGTGCGCTTGACCTTCGGCACCAGGTCGACCATCCGCAGTTCGATTTTCTCGATCTTTGCCATGGTTTTAACCTCGCAATGTCTTGCCCGTTTCAGCAGAAAACAGATGGGCCTGCGACAGGTCCAGGCTCATCTTGACCCGGTCGCCGGCTTTCAGCGGCTTTGGGTTGAGCATCCGCGATACCCAGTCGCTGCCGTTGAATTCGGCGAACACCAGCGTCTCGTTGCCGAGCGGCTCGGTGACGGTCACCGGCAACTCCACCTGGTGGACGTCGACGTCTTCGCCGGAGCTGATGCCATGCCCGGTCGGATAGATGTCGTCGGGCCTGAGGCCGAACACGACTTTGTCGCCGGCCTCGATATTGGCCTTGAACTGGCTGGGCAAAGGCAGCCTCTCGCCGCTGGCGAACAGCAGCTGTCCGTCGTCGACAACCGCCTCATGCAGATTCATCGGCGGCGAGCCGATGAAGCCCGCGACGAAGCGTGTCTGCGGCCGGCGGAAGACCTCGTCGGGTGTGCCGACCTGCTCGATGAAACCGTCACGCATGATGACGATGCGGTCCGCCAATGTCATCGCTTCGACCTGGTCATGGGTGACGTAGATCACCGTCGACCGGACCTTGGCGTGCAGCTTCTTGATCTCGGTGCGCATCTGCGTCCGAAGCTTGGCGTCGAGATTGGAAAGCGGCTCGTCGAACAGGAAGACGTCGGGATCGCGCACGATGGCGCGGCCCATGGCGACGCGCTGGCGCTGTCCGCCCGACAGCTGCGATGGCCGGCGGTCGAGCAACTGGTCGAGGCCGAGAATGCCCGATGCTTCGGCGACGCGACGGTCCATTTCTTCCTTTGCGGCGCCGGCTATCTTGAGCGAGAAGCCGAGGTTTTCGCGCACCGTCATATGCGGGTAGAGCGCGTAGGACTGGAACACCATCGAGATATTGCGCGAGCGCGGCGGCAGATCGTTGACCGTGCGGCCGCCGATCTCGATGATCCCGTCGCTGATCGCCTCGAGGCCGGCGATCATGCGCAGGGTTGTCGACTTGCCGCAGCCGGACGGCCCGACCAGCGCGATGAATTCGCGGTCGGCGACCTCGAGATCGATGCCGTGCACCACCGCCACCGGGCCGTAGCTTTTGGTGAGGTTCTTGAGCGATACGGTTGCCATGTCAGCCTTTCACCGCGCCGGAAGTGAGGCCGCCGACGAGATGTTTCTGGACGATGAAGGTAAGCGTGAGCGCCGGTATGACCATGACCACGGCGAGCGCGCACATGCCGCGCCAGTCGATGGTGAATTCGGCCGTATAGTCGAGCAGGCCGACCGGCAGGGTCTTGGAGTTGATCGAGCGCGTCAGCTGCGAGGCGAGCGCGAACTCGTTCCAGGAGGTGAGGAAGGCAAAGATGCCGGCCGAGGCGATGCCAGGCCCGGCGAGTGGAAACTCGACCTGCCAGAAGGCCTGCCAGCGCGTGCAGCCGTCGATCTGCGCGGCTTCGGCGAGATCTTTCGGCACCTGGCGGAAAAAGCCGTCGATCAGCCAGACGGTGAACGGCACGTTGAGCGCGACATAGACCAGGATCAGCCCGAAATGCGTGTCGATGATGCCGAGCCGCGCAAAGACAAAGAACAGCGGCAGCGACAGCGCCATGCCGGGCACCGTGCGCGTCAGCATCAGGCCGAGGAACATCGCCGACTTGGCGCGAAAGCGGTAGCGCGCAAAGGCGTAGCCGCCGGCCATGCCGATGACGATGGCGATCACCGTCGAGGTCACCGAGATGATCAGCGAATTGCGGAAGTAGTCGAGCACCGGAATGCCGCCCTGGCCGACGCCGCTGAACATGGCGATGTAGGCGTCGAGCGAGAGTTGCTGCGGGATCCACACCGGCGGCTTGGCCATGATTTCGACGGTCGGCCGCAGCGACGACAGCACGATCCAGATGCCGGGCAGGCAGATGACCAGCATGGCCAGGAACAGTCCGATGCCGTGAACGATTCCGAGCGCTTTGTTGCCGACGCGATGCAGGCTGTTCTGGTCCATCCTCACCACTCCGCCGCGATCTGCGTGCGCGCTGCGGCGAGCTTGCGGTAGAAATAGACGGTGAACAGGATCGACAGCAGGATCGAGAAATAGGCCATGGCATTGGCCAGGCCCATCCTGGCATCGCCATAGGCGGTGCGGGCGACCAGTGTCCAGACCAGTTCAGTGCGGCCGGCGGGGCCACCGTCGGTCATGATCTTGACGATGTCGTAGGCGCGCGCGACGTCGAGTGAGCGGATGGTCATGGCAATGAAAGCAAACGGCATGATGAACGGCCAGGTGACATAGCGGAATGTCTGCCACGGCGTGCAGCCGTCGACGCGGGCCGCCTCGACCGGTTCGCGCGGCATCGCCAGCAGCCCGGCCAGGATCAGGATCGCGAACACCGAGGTCGACGACCAGATCTCGGCGATCAGGATGGCGATGAAGGCGAGATTGCCATCGATCAGCCACGGGATGGCGCGATCTGTCAGGCCGAGCCCCTGCAGGGCGTTGTTCACCAGGCCGATATTGTCGTTGAACATGAATTTGAACTGGAAGCCGACGAGGATCGGCGAAAACATCATCGGAAACATCATGATGGTGCGCAGGATCCGCTGGCCGCGCGACGCTTTCTCCACCAGCAGCGCCAGCCCGAGCCCGATCAGCATTTCCAGGTTGAGCGCCACCGTCAGCAGCACCACGGTGCGGGCAAAGGCGACCCAGAAAGCGCGGCTGGTCAGGATGGCGACGTAGTTGCGCGCGCCGATGAAGACCCAGAACGTCTCCGGCCTGGTCAGCCGGAACGGCGTGAAGCTGGAATAGAGCGAAAGCAGCAGCGGCACCACCACCACCGCCGCCAGAACGATCACCGCCGGCAGCAGGAGCAGCAATGGCGGCGAAGGTCTCCAGCCTTTCATGGCGATCCGGTTCTGGTTGGTGCCCGGACACCGAAGGCCGCCATCGGCGAGCTGGGATCAAGACAAAGCGGGTTGCGCATGGTTCGTAAATAGTTCGGGGACGCCGCTCTTCGATGAGCGCGGCGCCCCCTTGGGAGAATGGTCAAAGCTTGCCGGCGTCCTCGAGGATTTGCGTGGCCTTGGCGGCAGCGTCGTCCAGCGCCTGCTTGGAGGTCTTGTCGCCCAGGATGGCGGCCTGCAATTCGGGATAGACGGCGTTGGAGATTTCGATCCATTCAGGTGTCTGCGGCACGGCAAAAGCGTGCTTTGCCTCTTCCTGGAAGGCCGCCAGCACTTCCTTCTTGTAAGGATCGCTGGCCGCCTGCTGAATGTCCCAGTCCCACACCGCCGTGCGGGTCGGCAGTGGGCCGCTTGCCGCCTCGAGCTTCTGGCTGTCCTCATTGGTCAGGAACCAGACCAGCGACGCCGCGGCCTCCTTGCTGGCGCAGTTTTCGGTGACCGAAAATCCGTGGTGCCCCGACCAGCCGGTGCGAATGCCGGCCGATCCCTTCGGCGCCACCTTCACGCCGACATTGCCGGCGACCTTCGACGACTTCGGATCGTTGAAGAAGCCTGCCCAGCCCGGCCAGTCGAGGTTGATGGCGACGGTGCCCGAGGCAAAGCCCTGGCCGAGATCGTCCCACAGATAGTTGGTGGTGCCGGCCGGCACCGCCTTGGCCTTGTAGAGATTGACGAACCAGTCGAGCGCGTGCACGCCGGCTTCCGAGTTGAAGGCCGCCTTGCCATCCTTGTCGAGGTATTCGCCGCCGTCGGCGATGAGCATCTCGTAAAAGCGGCCGTTGATCGCCTCTTCCTTGCCGGCGAACTGGGTGCCGTAGAAATCGGGCGGGCTGGCGAAGAATTCCGCCTGCTGGGCGACCTCGTCCCAGGTGTCGGGCGGTATCAGATCCTTGCCGTACTTGGCCTTGTAGGCGGCCTTCTTGGCTTCGTCCTGGTAGAGGCTCTTCTGGTAATAGAGCGCCGAGACGTCGAACTGCGCGCGCGGCAGCATCACCAGCTTGCCCTCGAGCGTGGAGGCCTTGATCGTCGACGGCACGAAGGCGTCGATCTCCTCCTTCGGCAGCAGCTTGTTGAGATCGGTGTAGATATCAGGATATTGCGGCGCGAAGGACGAGTGGTTCGACCCGACGCACCAGTTGATGCTGCCGGAGGCGATGTCCGACTTGATCTCCTTGTCGAGCTCGAAGTGGTTTTTCTTCGAGATCACGTTGACCTTGGCGCCGGTCAGTTTTTCCCATTCGCCGATGCGCGCGTACAGCCCTTCATATTGCTGGCCGCCGATCAGCTTGGCGTCGATGGTGACGCCGTCGAATTTACCGGGCAGGTCGGCAGCAAGGGCAGCACTCGCACCCAGTGCGAGCAGCGTTACGCCGGCCGACAGGCCGCAAAACAGTTTCGTCATCGGTATCCTCCCAAGAGTCTGCGTCGATCGCGTAGTGAGGTCGATCGGCAGGCTCATTCATATACAAACAAAATATTTATAAGATCGTCAAGCCGAAAGTTCTTCCGGAAGCAACCGTTATGCGTATATGAAATATGAAATTCACTGGAGAAGCCCAATGGCAGAGGACGAGGAAGACGACCGCTATCGAGCCCCGGCGTTGGACAAGGGGCTCGACATTCTCGAGCTGCTGGCCGGCGTCGACGGCGGCCTGACGCAGGCGGAAATCGCCAAGAAACTCGACCGCAGCCCGAACGAGTTCTATCGCATGCTGGATCGGCTGGTGCGGCGCGGCTATGTCACGCGGCCGGATGGCGACCGTTACTCGCTGACGCTCAAGCTGTTTGGCCTGGCGCAGCTGCACGCGCCGGTGCGCCGGCTGGCTTCCTACGCGACGTCGCTGATGCGCGAACTGGCCGAAACCACACAGCAGGCAAATCAGCTCGTCGTCTTCGACCGCGGTTCCGCGGTGGTGATCGCACAGCAGGAGGCGCCGGATTACTGGGGCATCTCCATCCGCGTCGGCTCGCATATCAGCCTGTTCGACACCGGGTCCGGCCATGTGTTGCTGGCGTTCCGCCCGCCGGAAGAGCGGCAGATGATGATCTCAGAACATCTGCGCAGCACCGACAAGCCGCCGCAATCGCCGGAATTCTTCGCCCGCCTCGACCAGATCCGGGAACGCGGCTACGAGATGATGGCGTCGATGCAGACGGCAGGCGTGTTCAACCTGTCGACACCCGTTCTCGGCTCGGACGGCAAGGCGATCGCCGCACTGTCGATCCCCTACATAACCCTGGTCAACGCACCCAAGGCGCCCGACATTACGAGGACGATTGAGCTGCTGCTGGCAGCGACCGAAAAGCTGTCGCAACTGGCGGGATCGACCGTCAAGCAATCAAGATGAATTCTTATTTGAATGAAGAATTTCTCCGTGAGATGATCTCGAAGTCGCCAAGGAGGAGCGCGCCATCATGATCTTCGACACCCATCTGCACCTGATCGACCAGTCCGCGCTGCGCTATCCCTGGCTGGCCGATGTGCCGGCGCTCAACCGCGATTTCTCCTACGACGAATATGCACTCCAGGCCCGCCGCGCCGGCATCGAGGGCGCATTGCATATGGAGGTCGATGTCGATCCTGCCGACATCGAGGCCGAAACCGGCCGTGTCAAAGCGCTGTCGCGGGAGAAGGCCAGCTTGCTGCGGGGGGCAATTGCCTCCTGCCGTCCGGAAGAGCCCGGCTTTGCCGCCTATCTCGAGCGCCAGCGCGCCGATCCTTTCGTCAAGGGCTTTCGCCGCGTGCTGCACGTCATGCCGGACGAGCTTTCGGAGGGCGCGCTGTTTCGTGAAAACATCAAGCGGCTAGCCGGCAGCGGCCTGACCTTCGACCTCGTCGTTCTGCCGCACCAGATCCCCAAGGCGATCGCACTCGCCGACCTCGCGCCAGATGTGCAGTTCGTGCTCGACCATTGTGGCGTGCCCGACATCAAGGGTGGTGCCGAGCACCCCTGGCGCGAGCACATGGCGGAGATCGCGCGGCGCCCGAACGTCGTCGGCAAAATTTCCGGTGTGGTCGCCTATGCGGATGCCGGATCCTGGACTGTCGAAACGCTGCGTTCCTATGTCGAGCACACCATCGAATGCTTCGGCTGGGACCGCGTTGTGTGGGGCAGCGACTGGCCGGTCTGCACGCTTGGCGGCGGGCTTGCGACCTGGGTGGCGGCAACGCACGCGCTGCTCGCCGGTGCAAGCATCGATGAGCGGCAAAAGCTGCTCTCCGGCAACGCCAAGCGGCTGTGGAGCTTGTAGAGCATTTTGCAGCCAAGTGGGATCACTTGGCGTCGCGCATATGCGGCTAAAACGAATAAGGTAGCCTCAGATCGTCGCCGACACGTGCCGCTCGCGACCGTAGAGCGAAACCAGGAGCACGATGACCAGGCCAAGTGCCGCCTGCACCGTCGAGGGCCGGAAGCCGAGGCCGATCAGCAGCGTGTTGATCTCCGTCAGCACCAGCACGCCGGCAATGGTGCCGAAATAGCTGCCGCGGCCGCCGACAAGGGCGGCGCCGCCGACCACCACTGCCGCGATCGTCTGGAACAGATAGGGCTGGCCGACATCGCCATAGGCAGAGCCGGTGAAGCCGAGCAGCAGCACGCCGGCCGCGGCGGCGAAGAAGGCGCTCGCGGCATAGGTCACGGTCCACATGCGGACTGGATCGATCAGCGCCAGCGGCGCAGCACCTGGATTGCTGCCTAGGGCGTAGAGACGGCGGCCGTATGGCGTGCGCGCCAGCACCAGCGCCACCAGCAAGGTCAACACCAGTACGCATGGCACCAGCCCCGGCACCGGCAGCGGTCCGACCGAACCGCCGATCGAAACGAAGGCGGAAACCGCGGCAGGCGCCGATCCGGATGGAAAGCCACCGGTCCACAACAGGACGGCACCTTGCACGATCATGCCGATGCCGAGCGTGACGATCAGCGGGTGGATGTCGAGCCCGCGCGAGATCAGGCCGTTCAGCGCCCCGATCAGTATGGCGAGCGCGACGACGACTGCGCAGACAAGGGCAAAATTCCAGCCGACGCCGTAGAGCTGTGCGGCAACGACATTGGCAAAGCCGATGATGAAGGGGATCGACAGATCGATACCGCCCAGGATTACGACGAGGGTCTGGCCGATCGATGCCACCGCCAGCAGCGAGGCGATCACCAGCAGCGCCCGGACGGCGAACGGCTGGGAGTAGCCCGGGATGAGCAAGGTGCCAAGGAGATGCAAGGCGACAGCGACGGCAAAGGCACCGGCGACGCGGGCATTGGTGGACTGGAACCAGTTCCGGCTCATGCTTCTCAGCCTTTCCGTCCCGAGAGCCGCTCCTGCAGCGCCGTCATGATGACGGCCACAACCAGGATCGTGCCATAGGCGATCTGCAGCACATAGGTGGAGACGTTGAACGCGGTCAGCACGCTCTGCAGCAGGAAGATGTCGACAGCGCCGATGGCGGCGCCGGCGAGCCCGCCGCGCCCGCCGGCAAGGCTGACGCCGCCGAGCGCCACCGCGGCAATCGCGATCAGCGTGTAGGTCGGCCCGATATTAGGGTCGGCCGAACCGATCAGGGCGGTCAGCATGAGGCCGGCACAGGCGGCAAGTATGCCGGTCATGACATAGGCTATGAAACGTACTTTGGTGACTGGAACGCCGGCCGTGTAGGCGGCGCGGTCGTCGCTGCCCACCGCCATCAGCTGGTCGTAATAAGGCGTCTGTCGCACCAGCCACCAGAACAGCAAGATCAGCGCCAGCGGCAGTGCCGACCAGGGTCCGGCCATTGCCTTCAGCCAGCCCGGCGCCGGGCCGATCGGCGCCGGCAGGACGGTCAGCGTCATGCCGGTGAGGATCAGATAGGTGCCGAGCGTTGCGACGATCGGCTGGATGCGGACGATGGTCGCCAGAAAGCCGTTGGCAGCGCCGACGATCGCGCCGATCAGAAGCGCCGCCGGCACGATGACCAGCGGCGAAGATATGCCAAGCCTGAGGAACAGCACCTGGATCACCATCGCATTGACGAAGCCCATCAATGGCCCGGCGGAAATGTCGATGCCGCCGCGCCCGGCGAGGATCACTGGAGCCGAGGCGACCGCTGCGCCGATCAGCGGCGCGGCGAGCCCGATCAGCGCGCCCCAGGCGGCAGGATGGAAGCGCGCCGGATTGAGCAGCAGATTGACCGCGATCAGGATGGCCAGCAGCACTGCCGCAAAGCCAGCGCCGCGCCATCGCGCCGCCATGCGCCGCAACCCGCTCATGCCGCGCGCCCGAACATGGCGGCGATCACCGTATCGCTTTTCATCTCGTCTCCGGTGATTTCAGCCGCCACCTGCTGTTCGCGGAACACCAGCACGCGATGGCAAAGCAGCAGGATCTCCTCGATCTCGCTCGACAGGATGACCAGCGCCATGCCGTCCGCCGCCAGTCCACGAAACACATCGTAGAGGACATGGCGCGTCGCCACGTCGACACCGCGCGTCGGATCGTTGAGGAGCAGGATCGCCGGTTCCAGCGCCAATGCACGGGCCAGCAGCACCTTCTGCTGATTGCCGCCGGAAAGCGTGGTGATCGGGGCGTCCGGCCGTGGCGCGATGATCGACAGTCTGTCCCGATAGCGTTCATAGCGCTGCCGCCGCGCGGCGAAGCTGAGCAGGCCGAAACGCATATCGCGCGACAGCGTCGAGACGGCAAAATTGTCGAGCACCGATTGGGTCGGAAAAATGCCGGTGGTGCGCCGGTCGCGCGGCAAATAGGCGATGCCGCCGGCGACCGCCTTGCGGAAATTGGTGATCGCGCGCGCTCCGGTTGGCGCCTCGACGGTCACCTCGCCGCCGGCCGGGCGTTCCAGGCCGGCCAGCACTTTCAGGAACCGCTCCTGTCCGTGGCCGTCGAGGCCGGCAAGGCCGACGATCTCGCCCGGCGCAATGGTTTGTGTCATGGGGCTTGCGCTCGGCGCGATCACCAGGCCACGCACCGAAAGGCTGGCGCGATCAGCCATGCGCCAGCTCCGCCGCCGTGCGTGGCGCCATCGCGCTGAGAAGTTCGGATGCGGTGGACGTGTCGCGTTCCTCAGTCGTCACCACGCTGCCGCCGCGCAGGACGGAAATCCGGTCCGAAAGCGACATAACCTCGTCCATGCGATGGGTGATGAACAGGATCAGGCAGCCTTCGGAGGCAAGCTTGCGCATCATGGCAAAGACCGCCTCGCGATCGGCAAAGTCGAGCGCAGCCGTAACCTCGTCAAGGATGAGAATGCGCGGGCTGCGCACCACGGCGCGGGCGAGCACTACCAATTGCTGAACCGCAAGCGGCAATTGCCCGGCCAACTGGTCGAGCGGGATCTCGGTCACCGCGAAGCGCTTCAGCACCGCTTGCGCGCGTTGCCGCCGCTCGGCGCGCGGCACGGTGCGCGTCAGCAGGCCGTCGAGGCCGAGCAGGATATTGTCCGTCACCGAACGGTCAGGCGCGATCAGCACTTCCTGGAACACGGTGGCCAATCCGGCGGTCTGGAACGCTGCCGGCGAGAGGCCGGTAAAGGGCGCTCCGTCGAGCAGGATCGCGCCGCTGTCCGGCTGGACTATCCCCGACAGCAGCTTGACCAGCGTGCTCTTGCCCGAACCATTCTCGCCCAGGATGGTGTGGATCGTGCCGGCGCGGAATGCGATTGAGGCATTGGCCAGCGCAATCGTTTCGCCGTAGCGTTTCGAGATGGCCTGGACTTCCAGCATGAGCAATCCTGATAGAGAAAGCCGGCACCGCCCGTGCGGAGCCGGCCTTCGTATCCTACTTGGCGCAGGCGTCCGGCACCTTCGAATAATCCCAGCCCTTGGTGGGTGCCGGATTGGCGAAGTAGGCATCGAGCCATTCCTCCGGCATCGGATCCTTCGGCGGGACCGGGAAGATCGAGACGGCGTCCGGCGTCATGCAGTCCTTGTACCAGGCGCCGAGGTCGGCATTGTGGACCGGCGGAATCGGGATCAGCAGCGTATTGAGCTTCGGCCTCTGTCCGTCGAGCATGCGCACGCCGACACGAAACAGCGTCTCGGCCGTCCAGTGCGGCAGAACCGCATGGCCTTCGAAGCGGTATTTGTCGGGATTGGCCTTCCAGTAGCCGAGCGCATCGCCGGTGATCGAGCCGGTGATCAGCGGGGCAGGGCGGCCGGCCTCGGCAAAGGCCTCGGCGACGACGCGGCTTTCGCTGCCCGTCGTCCACACTGCATCGATCGGCGCCGGATTGGTGGCGATCGCCTGCAGCACCGCCGTCTTGGTGACGTTGGCCGTCCAGTTGCCGTTGACGCTGCGCGAGACCTTGAGCTTTGAATTTTCGGCCAGCGCCTTGTCGGCGCCCTGGCGCTCCTGCACGACGATCGGGTGACCGGCAATGCCTTCGACCAGAAGCACGCTACCGCCGTCCGGCATTGCTTTGCCGATCGCCGTCGTCATGTCGTAGCCCCAGCGCGCATAGTTGGAATCGACGTTGATGGCATTCGGGCTGGTCACCGACCCAGCTGCCGTGATGAAGGGGATGCCGGCTTTGGCTGCGGCATCGATGGCATCGTCCAGCGCCGTCGCCGAGCCGGGGATCGAGGTGATGATCGAGCATTTCTTGTCGATGAAGGCGCGGATCTGGTTGATCTGCTGACTGGCGTCGTTGTTGGAATCCGACACCTCGAAGCTCGCCACGGTGCCGTCGGCGATCAGGCCGTCGACCAGCCGCTTCAACTCCTTGGTCACGGTGACGCGCCACGGATTGCCCTGGTAGGACTCGGAGTGGCACCATTTCCATGGCTTTGGCGGCGGCGTGAAATTATCCCAGGCCGACGGCAGCACCTTTTGCGGCGCGCCGTCATATTGTGCCTTCAGTTCGGTCGGCAATCCAGCAATCACGCCCGAAACGTCTTGAGCGCAGGCTATGGTCGTGACCGATGCAAGTGCGGTTGCGGCCATAAGGCCGCGGATCAGGCTGTTCATGTTCTCCTCCGTTCGGTTGTTCAGGCTCCTCCGCCGGCAACGCCGGACACCTGCGTCGAAAGGCTCTCCCGAAACAGGCGATTGAGATCGGCAACGACGCGAGCGGCATTGTGCCTTTCGCTCAGGCCGAGATTGATGCGATCGGACGCCGCCTGCTGGAACGCCATATAGCCGTCGTGCCGCGGCCTCACCCAGGCACCTTCGAGCGTAGCCCGCGTGTCCTTGTAGAAATTGCCGGCAGCGGCGTTGACGGCGGCATCCGCCCAGGCTGCCGCATGGCCGGGCTGGCCGCCGGCCGAGGCGTAGGGGCCGCGCTGCACGTCACCGCTGGCGATCCAGTAGGCGAAGTCGATTGCTGCCTGTCCGGCCTTCGAGAAGGCCGACACGGCGATGCCGGTCCCGCCGAGCGCCGAGCCTTTGGGGCCGGCATTGCCAGCGGCCGGGATATCCGCGAAAGCCAGGCGGGTGGGTCGAAACCCGGCGATGGCATAGGAGACATAGCCATAGATCAGCGGCGCGCAGGCGATCCGCGAGCCGGATCCGGCCATTTGCTCCAGAACCGCGATCGGATCCATGCCAAGACAGGCCGGGTCGACGAGGGCTGCGATCTCGCGCATCATCTCGAAGACCTGCTTGCCCGCTGCCGGATCCACGTGGTCGCCAGGGCCTTCACCGGCGGGCCGGCCGAGATTGCCGGCAAGCGTGTAGAACACCATCAGCGAATGCGGCGGCCTGAGCGGCAACAGCTCGTGGCCTTGCCGCGCCAGATCGAGGGCATCGGCCCAGCTCGCCGGCGCAGCCGAAAGCATGTCGGGCCGCCATGCCTGCACCTGGCTGGCCGCGTCGATCGGAAACGCCCACTGCCGGCCTTGCCAGTTGTAGCTCGGAAAGGACGGGCCGACACTGCTCGCCGCAAGTGCTGCACGTTCGGCTTGCCGGCCGGCGACATCGAGCGGCGCCAGGCAATTCTCGGCGGTGATCTGGCCGACATGCGGATGGTCGACGACGATCAGGTCGTAGGCACGGGCCAGTTCCTCGACCGGGAAGGATTCAAAATCCTGCAGCGAGCGCTTGTCCCATTCAACGGCGATGCCAGTTTGTTGCTTCCACAGTCTCGAACAGGCGACCATCGGGTCATAGCCG
Source organism: Mesorhizobium sp. M1006 (assembly GCF_040318825.1). NCBI lineage: Bacteria > Pseudomonadati > Pseudomonadota > Alphaproteobacteria > Hyphomicrobiales > Phyllobacteriaceae > Mesorhizobium > Mesorhizobium sp. M1006. Next base: position 91,406 of record NZ_JAMYMZ010000009.1, on the reverse strand, counting down.
CGCGGATGGCTCCAGGTCATGCCTTTGAGCGTGACGTCGCTCACAGCCCGAACTCCGCGCGGATTTTTGCGCTGTGCTCGCCGATGCGCGGCGCGGCCCGCTCGACCTTCGCGCGGATGCCGTCTACCCTGAGCGGCGAGCGCGTGGTGAGGATCGAAACGTCATCCTCGCGCGTCACCGTCTGCAGCATGTCGAGGACCTGGAAGCCTTCGCTGGCCATCATTTCCGGCCAGGTCAAAACCTTGGCGCACCAGATGTCGGCAGGCTCGAGAATGGCAAGCCATTCGTCGACCGTCTTCGTTGCGATCTTTTGCGCGATGATCGCCTTGATCTCGTCGCGGGCGGTGAACCAGGTCGACGGCTGGTCGCGATAGGGCGCAAGCTCCTCGAGCCCGAGGAGATCGGCGAGTTTCGAGATCGGCGTCATGGCGATCGCCAGATAGCCGTCCTTGGCCGGATAGACGCCGTAGGGCGCCGAGAGATAGGCGTGCGCGCTGCGGAAGCTCGACCGCCGCGGCAGCCGGCGCCCGTCATTGAGATGCGTGGTCAGCACCTCGAACTGGAAGTCGACCAGCGCTTCGAGCAGGCTGGTCTCGACATGGCTGCCCTTGCCGGTCACGCCGCGCCGCACCAGTGCGGCGAGGATGCCTTGCGCGGCGGCGGAACCCGCCAGCATGTCGGCGATCGCCAGGCCGAAGGGCACCGGCCCTTGGTCCTCGTCGCCGTTCAGCCACATCACGCCGGAGCGGGCCTGCGCCAGCAGATCCTGCCCGGGCCGCTTGACCCACGGGCCTTCCTCGCCATAGCCGCTGATCGAGGCATAGACCAGGCGCGGATTGATCTTGCGCACCGCCTCGTAATCGAAGCCCAGACGTTCGATGACGCCGGGCCTGAAATTCTGGATCAGCACGTCGGCCCTGGCCAGCAGTCCGCGCAGCGCCGCAAGGTCGGCCTCGTCCTTCAAGTCGATGGCAAGGCTTTCCTTGGCGCGGTTGATCGCATGGAAAATGGTGGAATCGCCGCCGATCTCGGTGTCGCTGAGATAGAGCCGGCGCGACAGGTCGCCGCCGTCCGGCCGTTCGATCTTGATGACGCGAGCGCCGAGGTCGAGCAGTCGCAGCGAGCAGTAAGGCCCGGACAGGAACTGGCTCATGTCGACAACGATGAGCCCGGTCAGCGGCAGTTCGGCAATGGCAGCCATTGCCTATTTCTCCGTCTTGCCGGCGAAATCGGCCGGATTGCGGTATTTCACCGTCTGCAGGTGCTCGCAATAAAGCACGAGCTCGCCTTCACCCTTGAAGACTTCATAGCTGGCGCGGATCAGCCCCATTTCCTTGTATTTTGGCTTCTTGTCGAGGTTGGAGCGGATTGAATAGATCGTGTCGCCTATGAACACCGGCTTGATAAAGCGCAATTTGTCGTAGCCATACGAAAAGGCGTTGATGCAATTGGTGGCGACGAGACCGAGCCCGGCCGAGAACACGAAGGCCCCTGCCACCAGCCGCTTGCCGAAAATGCCTTGCGTCTCGGCGAACATCTGGTCCTGCACGTATGGATGGATGTCGAGCACCAGCGTGTTGAAGAGATGGCTGTCGCCCTCGGCAATGGTCCGGCGCAGCGAGCGGATCTTCTGGCCGACCGGCCAGTCTTCGTAAAACCAGTTCTCCGCGTTCCAGACAGGAAGGTCGGCGTGATCCCTAGGCATGTTGGCGGGGTGTGTCGATGCCACGCCCACGGTTGGCGCGAAACCGCTCATGACAACTTCCTCTGGGAGCGGGAATCGTCCATCAGGGCGCGCCGCAGACCAGCGAAATGCATGATAGATCCTCCCGTCAATCTTCTTTTGTGAATAGTATTTTCACATATGGGGTTGTGTTGCAAGCGAGTCTCGGCGAAATTTTGCCTGCTCCGTCGGGGCCAATGCCAGCGGAACAAGGGAGGAAGTGATGCAGAATGCCTGTCTGATTTTCGTCGGCAGCCTCAATCGCGACGCCCCGTATTTTCAGGGCGCGCGCGGCATCGGGCTGGGTGTCTACAGTTTCGACGAAGGGACGCTGCAGACGAAGAAACTGGCCGAGACGGGAGACATCGACAATCCCACCTTCCTGTCGGTGACGCCGGACGGCTCCCACATCTATGCCAACTCAGAAGTGTTCACCTGGCGCGAAGGGGTGGTCTCGGCCTACCGTTTCGACAGGCAGACCGCCACGCTGTCCTACATCAACAAGCAGCCGACGCTGGGCAGCATCACGGCGCACAACACCATCACGCGCGACGGGACCAAGCTGCTGGTCGCCAATTACGGCATGGGCGAGGGCGGCCCCGATCGCTCGGTCGTGGTTTATGGGTTGGGTGAGAATGGCGGCCTGACAGCGCCGTTGTCGAGCGTTGCCCATAGCGGGACCGGGCCAGATCCTGCCCGCCAGGAGCGGCCGCATGCCCATAGCGTAACCGAGACGGTTGCCGGCGGCATGGCAATCGTCGCTGACCTCGGCATCGACCGGCTGGTGTCCTATCGCATCGGCTCAGACGGCAGCCTGACGAAGCTCGCCGAGTCGGCGCTTGCGCCAGGCGCGGGTCCGCGCCATCTCGCACTGCATCCGGGCGGTCGCTTCGTGTTCGTCATGAACGAGCTGGATTCGACGGTTGTCTCGCTGGCGCTGGACGAAGCATCAGGCAAGCTTACCGTGATCGACAGCAAGCCGGCCGTGCCGCCCGAGGCGCGCGACGGCAATCACTGCGCCGACATCCAGATCTCGCCTGACGGCCGCTTCATCTATGGCTCCAACCGCGGTCATGACAGCATCGTCGTGTTTTCGGTCGACCAGCAAACCGGCAGGATTGCTCTTGTCGACTATACGCCTTGCGGCGGCGCCACGCCGCGCAATCTGGCACTGACGCCCTCGGGCGGCCATCTGTTCTCGGCCAACCAGAATGCCGACCGCATCTCGATTTTCGCCCGTGATGCCGCAACCGGCCGGCTGACCGACACCGGCCGATCCATCGATATTGGCACGCCGATGTGCGTGAGGATCGTGCGTTGAGCGCTGGCGGGTGAAAATTCCGCCAGTACCATGGCCATAAGAACGTGTCGTTTCAATACGAGTGTCGGGACGCCCGTCGCGCGAGATAGGGAGCCACCAGCGCGCGTATGTCTGCGGCCGCTACGTCACCGGCAGCACGCAATGCGCGCTCGTAGCGCCCATATTCGTCAACTGCGCCTTCGAAATCATTGCGGCACAGTTGCTCCTTTATCAGCGCTTTGCAGATCGGTCCGGCATCTGGATAGAAGTCCAATACCCCTAAATATATCGCCCGTGCTTTGTCGGCTTGGTCGGCCGCGCCCAGCCGCTGGCCGAGCCGCAGCCCAAGATCGATCAGTTCGCGACGCACGCGCTCGCAAGCCGGGAGCGACCAGGAAGCGGTTCGCTCGTGCAACAACAACGGACCCGGGAATGCATGGAAGAGCGCCTCCGCGTCTGGCCGCAATCCCTCCGCATTGACCTTTGCGACAGTCTTGAGCCGTGCTTCCCAGTCGGCGAGGTCGACCCAGACCTTGTCCGATGCAAGGCGAAGCTTGCCTTCGCGCTGGACGATGAGGTCGGTCCGTCCCAACAGCTTGCGCAGCCGATGAAGCGCCTGGTCGCACGCCGCCCGCGCCTGGTCGCCGTCGAGGTTGGGCCACAGCCAGTCCTGAATGGTCTCCTGCGAGCAGGTATTTTCCTTTGAGATAGCCAGCACTCGCAGGATGTCGAGGGCCTTCGTCGGCGGCTTCGCGCCGAGCGCGAGAGGGTTTGCATCGAGTTCGAGCCGAAAGCCTCCGAGGACGTGGACCCTGAGCGGCCAGGGCCAGGCGGCGGGCCGCCGGGGCGGCGGCTCGAGCCGGCGTTCGCGGATCAACGACCGGCAGAACTCGGGCTCGGTGCCGCGCTCAAGCGCATCGCCAAGCAGTTCGGCGAGCAATTCCGGGACATTGAGCAGCACCATTGGCCAGCTGATGTCGCGCAGCGCTTCCAGGAAGGCCTGCAGCCGGTCGCCATAGTGCGGATCGTCGCTCCACAGGTTCTCCAATGCGGCCGCTGCCAGAATGCATATCTCGGTTCGCTTGTGGGCGCCGCCGTCCAGCCGCGGCAGCAGATCGCTGAGAAGCACGGCGGCTTCGCGCGGCTTCCTGTCCGCCAGCAGCACCTGGAACTGCGTGATGTAGTGCGGCCAGCGCTCGATCATCGGCTCGTTGGCCGCCTCGATGGCAGTCATGAAGCGCTCGCAATCCTGGTAAGCGGCCGTGAAATCGCCTTGCCTGGCATGGAGCGCGGCGTGGCAATCGGCGACGACGGCGACCTGCGTGGTGAAACGGCTGTCGGCGATCTCGGCCAAACGCTCGACCACTTGGTGGAACTCGGCAAAATCGTTGCGGACCTTCATCTGCATTTGCAAATGGTAGAGCCCCCCGAACTCCACGCCCCTCAGCGATTCGCGCTCGCCAATCGCGATCGCCGCCCGCAACGCCGCTTCGGCCGACGGATAGGGAAAATCCCTTCTCTTATAGGGAAAATAACGTCCACTTTCCGCACCAAAGGCGACCAGCCACATGCCGAGAATCCAAGGCAGCACGCTCTTGTCACTCAAATCGTCAACGACGCTGTCGACGGCCTTGGCGAACAGATCGGCGCGCATGGTCGATACCGAAAGATCGATCAGCGTTTCGCTGGCAAGCAGCCGCAATCCGCTCGGATCGTGCTCGGGATTCCGGGTCAACCGCTCCAGGAGTTCGGTTTCGAGTGCTTGTCCGGCGGGGCTGCTGCGATAGCAGTCGTCGCCGAAGTTCAGCGCCCGCATCATGCCAATGCGTACCAGCATCGCTTCCTCGGAAGGTAGTTCCGGAAGCCCGCGTTCGATAAGCTCGAACGCCCGTCGCGTCCACATGGACAGACCTTCGTACGTGCGCCAGCTGGCCGTCTTGACCAACACCGCCCGCGACACCGTGAGGCACAGGCCGCGCAGATCGTCGGCCTCGCCAAAGGCTTGCCACGCCTTGGACAGCCAACGCTCCGCCGCAGCGTCGTCGGGCATGTGGGCCACGCCCAGCCAATAGAAATGCCAGCCATTCATGATGGTTTCCGGCAATCGGCCGCACCACTCGATGAAGGTCGCGCGGCTCCCTTGCGCCAGCAAGTCCTCTGCGCGGCTCAGCAGCAGTTCGCTCGCTTGGTCCCAGTCGTCGGCCTGTAAGGCGAGGCGTATGGCTTCGTCATGACGGCCCGCCCCCGCAAGGACCTTCGCCGCCTTTCGCCGGAGCGATTGCTGCTCTTCCCTGGCAATTTGTTGTGCGAAACGACGCTCGAGGAAGTCGCGCAAGAGGTCATGAAGGTGAAAGATATCGCGGTTGTTTTCCGAGCGCGTGACCAGAAACTGTCGCCTGTAAAGCCTGTCGAGCAGCTTTCCTGCTTCGCCCGACCCGATCATCTCGTCAGCCAACCCGGCGCTGATTTCGGGCAGCAGATTGAGTTTCAGCAGCATGTCCTGGTCGACGGAGGGAAGGGAAAGGAAGAAATGACGACCGAGAACGTCGGGCAGCACGTTCTGCCCGCCGGGGACCGTCTCCGTTGTGCCGTCCAGTCCGGCTTTGGTGCCTTGGTCCGCGAGCAGGACGAGCCCGACCGCCCAACCGCGCGCCGCCTCGACATCGACCCGAGCGGCGTCCCTCGAACGCAGGTGGACGAGATCGCGCGCTTCCGCGGTCGAGAATTCGAGCGCGTGGCGGTCGATGACAGCCATTTTGCCCTTGAGAATGAGGTCGCCCAGTTCCTCCTGGGGCAGCGTGCGTGAGACACAGATGCAGCGGACGGTGTCAGGAAGTTCACGGAACATCTCGGAAAGCACCGCCCGAAATTCTGCGGTATCGGCGTCGTGCAAATCATCGAGCACCAGAATTGTGCCAGGCTTTAGCCGAGCGAAATAGGCTCTGGAAAAGCGCCTGGCGAACTCCTTCGGCTGCTCGGCATACTCGACGCCGAAGACCGGCATGTCTCCAGCCGAGACTGAGTCCAGCGACTGCGCCAGATATTGAAAGAACCGCGCTATATCCTGGTCGCCCTCATCGACACGGTACCATATGTGCGGCGCCTCGACGCTTTCGAGATAATCGATGACCGCGGTCGTCTTGCCGTAGCCGGCCGGTGCCGCCACCCAGCATACGCTCGACCGCGACACCCGATCGATCGCTTCGAGAACGCGGTTCCGCCTCAATATCCTGGCGCTGCGCGGCGCCGCCAGCTTGGCGATCCGGCCTGTGCCCGAGAGCGGTTGCGTCGCATCGGCTTCAAAGGCATCTAAGGCGGCCATGGGGGCTCCCGCTCGACCAATCATCGAGCGACGGTCGTGCTGCCATGACCGTCCCGCCGATCCGATTGACGTTAGCCTGGCGCAGTCATGCGACAATTCGTGGGGGCTTCGTAGATGAAGCGGCACTGGCTGATCCCGGGAGGGCGGATCTCGATGGTTGCGCAACCTGAAACTGGGCAATGGACGGCGGGCGAACCTCGCACTCGGTCTTCGACCGTCGGCTCCAAATCCGGTAGAAGACCTGATCATGGCTATTCCCTCCGATTGGCAAGCTCATGGGCTGCCTGGCAGTCCTTTCCAAACGCACGAGCTCATCCTGTGCGCAGTGGCATCCGCGCACATCGGTACGGTCACCTAGTTTCCCGGCGATTGATCTCCCAGTTTTCGCAAGCGTGCCTAGTTTTCAAGGCTTGTTGGGCGCCCGGGTCTTCGGTGCCTTACGCAACCGGAAATCGGGAAGCGGACGGGACCGGATTGTGCGAGGGGATGGGCGACCGGTGGATCCCGCACTCTGTTTTCGACAATCCGCTCCAGCGGCCCGCGCGCGGATTGTCCGCACTGCCGCACGCGACGGTGCAGGGCGCACAACCGATCGAGAAATAGCCTTTTTCGATGAGCGGATGCCGGGGAAGGCGATGATGGTCGAGATAGACCTCGATCTGCTGCCGGGTGAAGCGGGCGAGCGGCTCGATTTTCAGGCGTCCGTCAGTTTCTTCCAGCGTCGCAACATCCGTGCGAACTCCGCCATGATAGCGCTTGCGGCCGGAAATCCAGGCCTTGAAACCGCTCAGGGCCTTCTCGAGCGGCAGCACCTTGCGGATGTGGCAGCACCGGTCCGGATCGCTGCGGTGCAGCGATCCAGAGCCGTCGAGCACCCGCAGGACATTTGCCCGGGGCGTGACGATGCGCACGTCGGTGAGGCCGAGCAAGGCCGTCAATTGCGTACGATAGGCGACCGTTTCCGCAAACAGCTTTCCGGTATCGAGCGTGACGATGGGGAGCGACCTGTCGATCGATGCGGCCATGTGCAGCAACACCGCAGATTCCGCGCCAAATGAGGAGACGAGCGCTACCTTTCCGCGGAACAAGTCGGTGACGAGTGGCGCCAGCAGCTCGGGTCCGTCGAGATGGTTCAGCTCCGCGATGATGCCTTCATGCATGGCGATTCGGTCCGGTTTTGGCGTGACGCGGCCGGTTCATAGTCTGCTCACGAAATCGAGGATCGCCTGGCGGTCGGCCTCGTCCAGGCCGAAGAAGCGGTCGCGGACGATCTGCGCCGTGCCGCCATGCGCGAACACTGCATCGCGCAGTGTGGTCGCGCGGCCGTCATGTAGGAAGCGCTGGCGCAGGCGGATGCCGACCAGCGGCGTTGTCCGCCATTCGGCGCCGATGGCGTTACCCTGGATGATCTTGTCGTCGAGCGCCGATCCCATGTCGTGCAGCAGAAGGTCCGAGTAGAGCCTGACTTCGCCTTTTGTGCCCGCCAGCGCCGGCACATGGCATTTGGCGCAGCCGACCGAAGCGAAGAGCCTTCCGCCATCGCTGGCCAGCATTGCGCTTTCGCTCGAGACCGACGGCGAGGCCAGGAAGCCGGCCGAGAACGGGATCAGTGCGCCATAGGCCAGGGTTGCCGACAAAAGCACTCCGCTGGAGCCGAGGCCGATCAGGCGCCACGCACCGCCGGCTTCGCCGAGACGGCCGATGCGTGTGGTGACCCCGAGCGCGACCATCACCATCAGGAACAGGAACTGGTCGACGTCGAGAATGCCGCGGCGCAGTTGCGGATCGAGCGTGATTTGCGAATTGAGCATCACCACGCCGATGAAGGCGACGACGAACCACGGGAACGGGATCGGCGTTGCTCCGGGCGCGCTCTTGCGGCCGCGAAAGAACGTGCCGATGGCCAGCAGAAGCGGGATGAGCATCAGCACCTTGCTGAGCTTGACGAGGGTAGCGGTGTTCAGCGCCCCGTCCGAGACTGCGAAGGAGGCGCCGTAGACCTGCGCCAGTTCGAAGATGCTCGCGCCGACGAACACGCCGTAGAGCCGGTCGTCGAGATGCGGCAGCCAGCCGCCCAGGAACATCACGGGATAGACGAGCAGCGCCGCGGTGCCGCTGAGCGTGATCAGGGCGATCGCAACCCCCGCGCTCTGGTCGCGTGCGCGCATCAGCGCAGCCATTGAGAGAATGGCGGCTGCGCCGCAGACGGCGCTTCCGACCGCGACCAGCAACGCGATCTCGGCCTCCAGCCTGAACAGCCTACGTGCGATGGCGTAGAGCAAAGCCGCGACCAGGATCAGTTCGATGGCCGCCACCGCGAGCGGCATCAGCCCGAGATCGAGGAACAGTCGCGTCGTGATGCGGAAGCCGACAAGGACGACCGCCAGGCGCAACAGGTAGCGCTTGGTGAAGTCGAGCCCCGGGCGCAGGACGTCGCGGCAGGCAAAGCTGTTGCCGATCAGCAGCCCGAAGAGCATGGCGACGAGGACCGGATTGCGCGACAGCGGCTCACCCAATCCGCCGGCAATCCAGCCGCCCGCAAGGGCGAGCGCGGCCGCCACGGCGATACCGGGCAAGATCGAGCGCGCTTGTTCCGGCGCATGCGAAAACGTCAGGGCGATGCTCATCGCCTGGCCTCCTCGGCCGGGGTGAGCATTCGCAGATAGGCAGCCACCGCCTCGATCTCGCCGGACCCTTGTTCGACGGGTTGCGTGTCCGTCCCGCTGTGGCCGGAGACGACGCTGGTGATGCCGAGCTCCCTGGTGAAAGCGTCGGCGACCATCTCTTCGAGGACCGCAATGTCGGCCTTCCAGCCATAGCGGCCGACGCGCGTCGCGCCGTTGGCATCGAGGACATAGTGCGGGCGGCCCTTGATCCCGTCGCCTTTGCTGACTGCCTGCGCCTCGATGACGCTGTCGGGTATGTCGTCTATGCCAGCGACGCCGTAGAGGCTGGGCGGCATGCGCAGCGAGATGACATTGGCCTGCTGCGGCAGTGCAGCCGGTTCAGCCGCGATGCCGGCACCATCGCGCAGCATGTAGCGCCGGGCGACCGGGCTGTTGGGATGATCGATCGGGACCGTGCGCCCGGATCCCGGATCCATATGGGCTATCCTGCGCGCGAAACGGTTCTCATCCGCGCTCGCACCGCCGGGGCCGGGATGACAGGACAGGCAGGACGTCGCATTGAACAATGGTCCAAGACCGGTCCGCGGCGTGAAATCGGTCTGAAACAGCTCCCTTCCGCGAGCGGCGAGATCTGGGTTGGCGGCAGCATTTTGCGTCTGCTGGGCCGTCGCCGACACGCCGTGCTCGTCAAAAGCAGGGACCTCGAGCAGCGCTCCGTCGCGGCCGGGAAATCCGGGAAGCTCGCCGCCTATCGTTATCCAGATCCGCTGCGCGTCCGCCGACGTTGCGATGGCTCGCAGGCGATCGCCGCCGAGAGGCCCAAGGCCAGGGATGTCGATCGTCGCTCGGGCGAGAAGCCGGCCGTCCTGGCTTATGCGCAGTAGCGAGCCGTCGCCGCGATTGGCGACGAACAGGTCCGACCCGCCGGCAAGCGTCGTATGGCTCGAAAAGTGCGGATTGGCGATCTCGGGGACAGCCGCGGCGATGTCGACTGGACGATCGAATTCCGGCAGCGAGACCATGCCAGCCCCGGCGACCGTGAAATGCCGCCGGTCGTCTTGCAGTTTCAGCAGCACCAGCCGGTCGCGGCCGGGGTCGGCGATGTAGAGAACACGGTCCGGATTCCACTTGAAGGCAATGCCGATGACGCCGGGATCGTCGCCGCTGTTGCGGCCCATGCTCACCGTGCCAGGGCCGGCCAGGCCGTCGACACCGTCCTGGACATGGATCTGGACCACGCTGCCGTCCGCAGTGACCGCGGCGAACACGGCAAATCCGCTGCCGTCCGGTGACGGGCCGAGAAACGCCGTTCCGAGCGCACCGGTCTGCAGCCCGCCGGGCGTCAGTTGGCCGCTTGCCCGGTAGTTCAGCCGCTTCGCCAGCCATCCATTGGCCAGCCAGCCGCGCGCCAGCCATCCAGTGGGTTGAGCGATCTGCGCTTGTTTGCGATCGGTAGACCGGCCGGCGAACACGCCGCCGGCCTCGCGGCTTGGCGCATTGTCGAGCGGGGCTCCGTCGGGGTCGACGACGGTGACGCTGCCTTCGCCGGCCAATCCGTTCGGCGCGTTGGCGATCCAGGGCCTTCCAAAGGCGTTGTTGATCGAGATGTAGCGCGGTCCGGATGCCGCCGCCAGCCGCGCCGTTCGAGCCTGGCCATTGTAGCGCCGGTTGAGGAATGGCTCGCTCTGCGCCGTGTAGAGCTGGACTGGGCTCGGTCCGCCATAGTCGGCTAGATCTTGGTCGGTGAGATCCTGCGGAACCAGGATCGTGCCCGATTTGTCGCCGCGCGGATCGATTGACAGGATCGCGCCAGGTTTGAATACGATATCGCCTGGTGGCGCGCCGAAATTGCTGCCTACCGCGACCAGAACCCTAAGCGGATCGAGCACACGTCCTTCGCGCGTGGTCAGCAGGAATTCCGGATTTCCCGGTATCGGTCCGCCATTATGGAAACGCCCCACCTCGCGCACGCCGGCCACGCCCGGCAGCCCGACGGCGACGATACGGGCGCCCAGGCGCCAGGCGGAGATGTGATCGCTGGTGAAGCCCACCGTCGACAGCAAGATGAAAGACACCGCTGTCATTCCGGAGATAATCCGGCCAAACGAAAGGTCCAGCGAGGCGCAGCTTCCTCGCGACCGACGAGTTTTGACGAAATCCATAAGCACCGCGGCAAGGCCCTTGCGCATTGCGACATCCCCGGCTCGATACCTCGATGCGTCTACATGCGGCCCCGAGCATGTGACGCTTATCTCGACGCAATCATTGAGCGGGTGCACTTACGTATCGTGTACGGCACCTCAACCGCCGGCCGTATCTTGCGCTTTGGGGGAAGGCGTGCGGCCGCGCGCGCTTCGCAAGGCAAGCGCTTGTCGGGCAAAGGTGATTATGGGCATGGCGAGGTTGCCGCGAACGGCAAATTTTCAGAACTCGAGCGCCTGCCTGAGTGCCGGGCCGCTCCTGACGCGCAAATCGAGGTCGGCCTCGATATGGTCGATGTGGTGCAGCATCAGCGCGCTGGCGCGTTCGGCATTGCCATTTTCCAGCGCCTCGAGGATCTGCGTGTGTTCGTTGTGGCCGCAGCTCGAGATGCCCGAGCGGCCATAGAGTGCGATCACCAGCGATGAACGAGCGACCAATTCCTCCATGAAGCGCTGCAGGATGACGTTTCCCGCGACCGACGCCAGAAGCAGGTGAAAATCCCCCGACGCCTTGATCTCCGATCGCCTTGCGTTCGGTCCGCGTTCGGCGATGAAACGGCCTTCTTCGTCGAGCTGGGCCTTGAACGCGGCGACATGCGCCGGCGTCATCCGTCCGGCGGCGGCGATCGCGATGCCTGGTTCGATGAGCCGGCGCGAAGCAAAAACCTGCCGCGCTTCCTCCGGCGACGGATTGGCGACGAAGGCGCCGCGATTGCGCTCGGTGCGCACCAATCCCTCGAAGGAAAGCATCTGCAGTGCGGCACGCGCCACGGTGCGGCTGACATCGAACAGCGTGCCGACTTCGCCTTCGGAAAGCTTTGTTCCCGGCGCCAGCCGGCGATCGACGATCGCGTCGCGCAACTGGTCGCGGATCGCCTGCGCGCGATCCTCGTTGGCGGCCTCGATAGCAGGGAAGGTCTGGTCGGCAATGTTCATGGCAGTGGTCCTGCGTTCTTCTACCCTGAATCGCATCGCTTGGACGAGAGACAAAGTGAATACAGAGATGAAAAAGATTGCATACGATCTTTGCGGAGATCGGCGGCAATCGCCTATAATTTGTGCATTGCACAAGGCCGACGTATCGGCAGCTACATAGAGGCGGCCCTGATTTCTTCGAGGATTCAGTCAGTTGGTGCGGCGGTGCGCAACTGGCACGCATGATGCTTTGGCTAATCCGACCAAAGGGGAAGCTGGATGTCCAAAGCCGCCGAAATCGACATTGTGTCCGTTTCGAAAGTCTATGGCGCGACGACTGCCGTCGAAGGCATCAGCCTGAAAATCCCTGCCGGAACCTATTGCTGCCTGCTCGGTCCGTCCGGCTGTGGCAAGACCTCGACGCTGCGCATGATCGCCGGGCACGAGAGCATATCGAGTGGCGACGTGCGTCTCGGCAACACAGTGGTCACCGACCTGCCGCCGGCCAGGCGCGGCACTGCCATGATGTTCCAGTCCTACGCACTGTTTCCGCATCTCGACCTGATCGACAACGTCGCCTTCAGCCTGAAGATGAAAGGCGTCGGCAAGGAGGAGCGCCGCGCCAAGGCGCTCGACATGCTGAAGCTGATGCAGATGGAGGCCTATGCCAGCCGCCGCCCGGCGCAGCTTTCCGGCGGGCAGCAGCAGCGCGTTGCCCTTGCGCGCGCCTTGATCACCGATCCCGAGGCGCTGTTGCTCGACGAACCGCTTTCGGCGCTCGATCCTTTCCTGAAGATCCGCATGCGAGCCGAACTGAAGAAGCTGCAGACGTCGCTCGGCATCACTTTCGTCCACGTCACCCACAGCCAGGAAGAGGCGATGGCGCTGGCCGACCTGATCGTGGTGATGAACGACGGCCGTATCGAGCAGGCGGCGCACCCTCGCACGGTGTTCGAGCGGCCGGCCACGGCCTTCGTCGCTCGTTTCATGGGCGACCACAATGTCATCTCCGGGCGCGTCGCCGGCAGTCGCGACGGCATGGTCGTTTTCGATGTGCCCGGCGGCGTCACGTTCGCCGCCAGCGGGCAGGGCAGGGAGACCGGGGAACCCATCGACATCGCCATTCGCACCGACCACGTGCGCATCGGCGAGCCGCCGGCAGCCGGGCTCGGCTTCACCGGCATTATTGCAAACGTCGAGTACCGCGGTTCGACCGTGAAGCTCTCGGTCAATGGCGCCGGCATCGAGGATTTCACGGTGATCGTCGACGACACCAGCTTCTTCGCCAGGCCGGTTGCCGTCGGCGACGCAGTGCCGATCGCCTGGGACGCCGAGGACGCGATCGTCCTTGGCCGTCTCGATTCCTGAAATCCAGCATAACCAACCAAAACAGGGGAACTGAACATGACCAACACCACCGACAAGAAGACTGGAATATCGCGACGTTCGCTGCTCAAGACAGGTGCCGCCGCCGTCGGTTTCGCCGCCGGTTCCGGCGCCATATCTGGCTTTCCGACCATCTGGGCGCAATCGAACATCACGCTGCGCCAGTTCGGCACCGGCGTATCCAACCTCAATGCCATCGCCGACAAGTGCAAGGCCGACCTCGGCATCACGCTGGAGATGACAGCAACCGATTCCGACGCCGCCGCGCAGCGCGCCGTGACGCAGCCCGACAGCTACGACATCGCCGACATCGAATACTGGATCTGCAAGAAGGTGTTCCCGACAGGCGTCCTGCAGCCGATGGATGTCAGCAAGCTGAAATATTACGACGAGCTGGTGCCGCTGTTCAAAACCGGCAAGCTGACGCCGGACAGCGTCATTGCCCAGGGCACCGCGCCGCATACCGTCGGTTACGTCGAGGCGCAGGACAGCAAGGTCTTCGCCAAGGCGCCGACCAACTGGTTCACCATGGTGCCGACGATCTACAATGCCGATACGCTCGGCATCCGCCCCGACCTCGTCGGCCGCGATATCACCACCTGGGCCGACATCATGGATCCGGCCTTCAAGGGCAAGACCGCCATCCTCAACATCCCGTCAATCGGCATCATGGATGCGGCGATGATCATGGAGGCAACGGGCAACATCAAATACGCCGACAAGGGCAACATGACCAAGGAGGAGATCGACAAGACGATCGACTTCCTGATCAAGGCCAAGCAAGCCGGCCAGTTCCGCGCCTTCTGGAAATCATTCGACGAGAGCGTCAACCTGATGGCTTCAGGCGAAGTCGTAATCCAGTCGATGTGGTCGCCGGCCGTGGCCGCGGTCCGCTCCAAGGGCATCGCGTGCCGGTTCCAGCCGCTCAAGGAAGGCTACCGGTCCTGGGGTGGCGGGCTTGGCCTGGCAGCCCATCTCTCCGGCGCCGAACTCGATGCCGCCTATGAATACATCAACTGGTACACGTCCGGCTGGGTTGGCGGCTATCTCAACCGTCAGGGCTATTACTCGGCCAACATGGTGTCGGCCAAGAAGTTCATGTCCGAGGACGAGTGGGGCTACTGGATCGAAGGCAAGCCGGCAAAGGGCGATATCCTGTCGCCGGACGGCAAGGTCATGGAAAAGGCTGGCGCCGTGCGTGACGGCGGCTCGTTCGAAGAGCGCATGGGCAAGGTCGCCTGCTGGAACTCGGTCATGGACGAGGACCGCTACATGGTGAAGCGCTGGAACGAGTTCATCGCTGCTTGATGCCCTCCGCCTTCTCCCCTTGTAGGAGAAGGTGGATTGGCGCGCAGCGCCAAGACGGTTGAGGGGTGCTGGACGGAGCACTGTTGGTGCCAAGCTGGAACACCCCTCATCCGACCGAGCTTCGCTCGGCCACCTTCTCCCACAGGGGGAGAAGGGAACACCCCTCAGTCGCATCGCCGACCTCGACCGAGATATAGATGGCAGTAGCGCTCGAACAATCCACGCACGTTACGTCTGCAAAGCCTGCCAGACGCAGGCGCTCCTTTGCCGGAGTCGCACCCTATCTCCAGGCGGCACCGCTGGCGCTGATTCTCGGCGCGTTCCTCCTGCTGCCAATTCTGATGATCGCCGTGGTCTCATTCTGGGATTACGATTTCGCGGCGATGTATCCGGATTTCCTGACCACCAATTATTCCGACACGCTCGGCTCCTGGGTCACCTGGAAAACCTACTTGAATACGCTGAAATACGCCGCCATCGTCTGGGCGCTGACGCTGTTCATCGGTTTCTGGGTCGCCTATTTCCTTGCCTTCCATATCAGGACCACGGCCATGCAGATGGTGCTGTTCCTTGTCTGCACGGTGCCGTTTCTGACCTCCAACATCATCCGCATGATCTCGTGGATTCCGGTGCTTGGCCGCAATGGCCTGGTCAACTCGACGCTGGTGCAAATGGGGCTGATCCCGAAGCCGATCGAATGGCTGCTCTATTCCGAATTCGCCGTGGTGCTGGCTATGGTGCATCTCTATACGCTGTTCATGGTGACGCCGATCTTCAACACGCTGATGCGCATCGACAAGTCGTTGATAGAAGCCGCGCGCGACGCCGGTGCTTCCGGCTGGCAGGTTCTGTGGAACGTCGTCATTCCGCTCGCCAAGCCCGGCATGGCGATCGGCACCATTTTCGTCGTCACCCTGGTGATGGCCGACTTCTCGACGGTGCAGGTGATGTCCGGCGGGCAGAGCGCCTCCGTCGCGCTGATGATGAAGAACCAGATGTCGCTGCTGCAATATCCGGCAGCTGCCGCCAACGCCGTCGTGCTCTTGGTGCTGGTGCTGCTGATGGTCGCGGGCATCCTGCGCATCGTCGACATCCGCAAGGAGCTGTGAGGCGATGAGCCAGGACAAGCGCACCCTCGAATTCTATGTGTTGGCGGCGTTCTTCGGTCTTTTCGTGTTGTTCCTCTACGGCCCGCTTTCGGCGATCCTGATCCTCTCTTTCCAGGGCGAGAACGGCGGTCTGACATTTCCGCTGAACGGCGTGTCGCTGCACTGGTTCGCCAATTTGTTCGAGCGCCAGGCGGTCGGCGACTTCGGCGGCAGCTTCAAACGCTCGCTCGTCCTTGGCCTGATGGTGATGGTCGTCACTGTCGCCGTGTCGCTGCTCGCCGGCCTGGCCTTCCGGCAGAAATTTCGCGGCGCAACCGCACTGTTCTATCTGGCCGTCGCCAGCCTGGTCGTGCCGTCGATCATCATCAGTCTCGGCATCGGCGTCGTCTTCCAGCAGATCGGCTTCCGCCCCGCCTGGTACACCTCCGCTTTCGGCGCCCATCTGACCTGGACCTTGCCTTTCGGCGTGCTGATTATGTTTGCTGTCTTCAACCGGTTCTCGCCAGCCTATGAGGAAGCCGCGCGCGATCTCGGAGCATCGTCGTGGCAGACCTTTGCCCATGTCGTGCTGCCGATGATCGCGCCCAGCCTGATCGGCGTCGGCCTGTTCGGCTTCACTCTGTCATATGACGAGTTCGCCCGCACGCTGATGACCTCGGGCACGTTCAACACGTTGCCGCTCGAAATCTACGGCATGACGACGAATGTCACGACGCCGGTGCTCTATGCGCTGGGCACCGTGACGACCGTGTTTTCCTTCCTGGTGATCCTGCTGACGCTCGGCGCAATCGTCTATGTCGGCCGCCGCCGCGAGCGTGCCTGACAGTGCAGATCCTCGTCGTCAATCCAAACACCACCGCCAGCATGACCGACACTATCGCGGCGGCAGCCCGATCGGTCGCTGCTCAATCGACGAAGATCGTTGCCGTCACCTCGTCGATGGGACCTGTATCGATCGAAGGCTATTACGATGAAGCACTTGCCGTGCCCGGCCTGCTGGTCGAGATCGCCGCCGGCGAACGCTCCGGCGCGCAAGCCGCGATCATTGCCTGTTTCGACGACACCGGCCTCGATGCCGCGCGCGCCATGGCCAACATTCCGGTCATCGGCATTTGCGAGGCATCGCTCAGCACGGCCTCGTTCATCGCCCAGCGCTTCACCGTCGTCACCACCACCGGACGTTCGCGCGTGCCGGTCGAAGGCCTGGTGCAACGCTATGGCATGGCGGGGCGGGCACGCGTGCGCGCCGCCGACATCCCGGTTCTTGCCCTCGAAGATCCGGCGTCCGACGCACTGCTCAGGCTGCGCAGCGAGATTGCGCGCGCCATCGACGAGGATCGCGCCGAGGCGATCGTGCTCGGCTGTGCCGGCATGGCCGATCTGGCGGCGGCGCTGCAGCGGGAATTCGAGCTTCCGGTCATCGACGGCGTGGGCGCTGCCGTGAAACAGGCCGAGGCATTGATCGCCCTTGGCCTGACGACATCCAAGCGCGGCGCCTATGCAAGCCCGTTGGCAAAGTCTTATCATGGCGCGTTGAAATCCTTCGCGCCTGGCGCCGCCGAGTGATCGCAATGCCCCGAACGATCCGAACGCTCGCACGTGAGGAAGTGCAAACCCTAGTCGATTGGGCGGCGGCGGAAGGCTGGAATCCCGGCCTTAACGATGCCGCGCTGTTTCAGGCAGCCGACCCGCATGGCTTCATCGGCGCCTTTATCGATGGCGAGATGGCGGCCGGCATTTCGGCCGTTGCCTATGGCGACGGTTTCGGCTTCATCGGCCTCTACATCTGCCGGCCGGACAGGCGTGCCCAAGGTCATGGCAAGGCGGTCTGGGATGCCGGCATAGCGCGGCTCGGCAAGCGCACGATCGGCCTCGACGGTGTCGTCGAACAGCAGGCCAACTACCGCAGCATGGGTTTTGCACCGGCCTACCGGACGATCCGGTTCATGGGGTCGCCGAATGTCCCGGCAGCCGTCGGCAACGACATTCGCGCCATAGGGCCGGAACTCGTGCCGGACATACTGGACTATGACCGCCGCTTCTTTCCCGGTCCGAGGCGATCCTTCCTGGAACACTGGCTGCGCCCGCCGCACATGGCGCTTGCGATCCTCAAGCACGGCGCCATTGCGGGATATGGCATCGCGCGCCAATGCCGGGACGGCTGCAAGATCGGCCCGCTCTTTGCCGACAGCCTGGACGCGGCAAGCCATCTCTTCGCCGCGCTCGCGCACATGTCCGGTCCCGGAAACGTCCATCTCGACGTTCCCGAAACCAGCCGGCAATTTGCAGACTTGCTGTCGTCCGCAGGCCTTCTACCGGGCTTCGAGACGGCTCGGATGTACAAGGGAAAGGCGCCGCAGCTCGTGCAGTCCGGAGTTTTTGCGATAACGACGTTGGAGCTGGGGTGAGGCGGTACAAGCCGACTTCCAGTGCAAAGTCGGGCAACAGGACTACGCTCTATTTTTCCCGAACTGAAATGCCGGAATCGTCGATGCGAAGTTCCACGCCTTTCGGCCTAGTCTCCTCGCGATAAACGTAAATCCCCAACGCAATAACGGCGACGGCCAAAGCGCCGATGATGAGATAAAGATAGTTCTGCTTCATCCGCTGTCGTTAACAACATGGTGTGGGCGAGTCTAGCAGTTCGGGTATCAGGACGGCGGCCAGAGACGCACGTCGATCAGCCATCCAGCCGGTCGCGCAGCATGCTCCAGGGGAGCACCATGTTTGGTGCATGCCGCATCAGGCTATGGAACGGGATCGGCGACGGCGGCGCAAACGGCAGCGGCAAATCCTGAGGCTTTATTCCATCAGCCCAATCCGCAAGCACCTTGCCCATCGCAGTGGTCATGGCGATGCCGCGTCCGTTGCACGCGAAGCCGGCGATCAGCCCGGGGCCGAGATCGACGAGGTGCGGCAGGAAGTCGGGCTCGACGGCAGCCATCCCCGACCAGCTGTATTCAAGCGGCGGGATGTCCGGGAGATCGAGATATCTGGCAAGCCGCCGCCAGATCGCCCGCGGCACCCGCGTGTCGGCACCGGGGCCAAAAACATGCATGCCGCCGGTGATCAGCCTGTTTTCGCCGTCGAAGCGGAAGGTGAAGAGATTGCGTCTTGTGTCGCCGACGCCTTGCCCGCCAGGAAGCAGGCGAGTGCGCACTTCGCGCGGCAGCGGCGCCGTCGCGATCTGGAAGATTTTCAGCGGGATGTAGGTTCGCTCAAGCGTGCGGTTCAGCGACCCGCCATAGGCGTTGGTGGCGACCAGCACCTTTCCTGCCCGTACCGAACCGGAGGCCGTCTTCAAAGCCCAACCATCGCCTATATGATCGATCGACGCGACACGCGTATGCTCGAAGATGCGCGCTCCGGCCTTTTCCGCCGCGTCGGCCAATCCGCGCGCATATTCGACCGGATTGAGGACGCCACCCGATCTGTCGATCCAGCCGCCGAGATAACCGCGAACGCCGGTCAGCTCTTCGACCGCCTGTCTATCCAGCGCAATAGCCGGCCTTCCGCGTGGTGCCCATTGTTCGGCGCGCGATCTGGTCTTTTGCAAAGCGGCCGGTGAATGGGCTGGTTGTATCCAGCCGCTCTGGACGGAATCGCATTCGATGGCATGCCGCCTGATCAGGTCGAAGACGAGGTCGGCGCTGCCGGCAGCGAAATCGACAAGGCGTTCGCCGCGTTCGGGCCCGAGCTGGGCAATGATATTGTCGGGGTCTCTTTTCGCGAAATTCGGAACGACGAAGCCGGCATTCCTGCCGGTTGCCTCCCAGGCGATGATTTCCGCCTCGATGACGGCAACCGAGATGCCTTTCTCGGCACTGTGCAGCGCGGTGGAAAGGCCTGAAAACCCGCCGCCGACAATTGCCAGATCGACATCGAGTGCGCCTTCGAGGGTGGGCCGGTCGCGGCGACTGCGGCTGACGGCATGCCAAAGGGAAACGCCGTGCGGCCCGGTCACGCCGTTCATGAGCCGCTCTCGCTCGGGGCCACGCGTCGACGTTTGCCGAACCTTGGACGCCGCGGCCTGTCGCCAAACAGGCCGTTCGGCCTGACCAGAAGGATGACGCACAGCATCACCCCGATGGCGACGATCTGCAGCGAAGCGGCGCGGGCCTGCTGTTCCGGCGAGAACAACATACTGGTCAAGGCTCCCGATCCGGCCCATATCGCCCAGACCAGGATGCTGCCGATGACGGCGCCGATGTTGCTGCCCGAGCCACCGACGATCAGCATCACCCAGACCTGGAAAGTCAGCGCCGGCAAATAATTGTCCGGGGCGATGAAGCCGGTGAAATGCGCCTGCAGCGCACCGGCAAGCGCCATGATGGCGCCACCGACGGCAAAGGCCTGGACGCGGTAGAACCGTGCGCTTTTGCCTAGGGATATCGCGGCCCGCTCATCCTCGCGAAGCGCCTTCAACACGCGCCCCCACGGGCTGCGCGACAGATGCTCCAGCGCGAGATAGACGATCAGCGTCACTACCGAGACGATCGCAAGGTTCGAAAGGTTGAACAGCAACGGCGTTTCGGCAAGACCGCCGAACGGACGCGGAATGAAGCCGATGCCGAACGGCCCGCCGGTCAGCTTCTGGGCATTGAGCGCTATCAGTTGCACGACGACGGCGACGCCGAAAGTAGTGATCGCAAGATAGTCCGATCTCAGGCGTAGCGTGGCAATGCCGGTGATGGCGGCGGTGACGCCGCCCAACAGCATGGCGCCAAGCCAGCCGATAAGGATCGGCAGGTCGAAGCCGCCCAGGCGCGCGGCATCGTCGGGCGTGGTCAGCAGCGCCGAGGTGTAGGCGCCGATGGCAACGAAACCAGCGACCCCGACATTGAAAAGCCCGGTCAGCCCCCATTGCAGATTGAGCCCGAGCGTGATGAGCGAAAAGATCAGCGCGGTGGTCAGGAAGAAGGCGCCGTAGCCGAGCAGATCCATCAGCGTTCCCTCGCTCCGAAAAGGCCGATGGGCCGCACGAACAGCACCGCCATCAGGATGATGAACGAGACGGCTGCCCGCCATTCGGCGCCGATCAAATGCACGGCAGCCGCTTCGGCCATGCCGATGATCAGGCCGCCGAGAACGGCGCCAGGCACGCTGCCGATGCCGCCGAGGATGGCGGCCGCGAACATCGGCAGCAGCATCTCGAAACCCATGAACGGGCGGACCTGGATGAGAATGCCGATCATGACGCCGGCGACGCAGGCCAGCGCGCCGCCGATGATCCAGGTGACGCGCACCACCCTGGCGACGTCGATGCCGACGATGCGGGCAAGTGCCGCGTTCTGGCTCAATGCCTGCATCGAGCGGCCGGTCTGGGTCCGCGTCATCAGGAGATGCACGCCGAGCACCAGCACGGCGGTCAGCAGCAGCAGCGCGATCTGGTCCGGGGTGATGCGGATGCCGAAACCTATCGGCATGGCGATCTGGATCGCCCGGCTGAAATAGGTCGGACGCGAGGTGAAGATGAATTCGAGCAGGCTTCTCAGCGCCATCGAGGCGCCGAAGCTCGCCATCACCACGATGATCGCCTGGCCCTTGGCCCGCAGCCGCGCGAACAGCACCATGTCGAGCACCAGCGCCAGCAGGCCGGTGGCCGCCATGCCGATGATGAGCGCGACGATCAGCGGCCAACCGAAGGAGAGGGGCGCGATCGGCGCGATCTTGCCGAAAATCGCGCCAATGGCGCCAACCACGGCGAGCGTCGCATAGGCGCCCCAGGCCATGAAGTCGCCATGGGCGAAGTTCGAGAAGCGCAGGATCGAATAGGTGAGTGTCACGCCGATGGCGCCGAGGCCGATCATCGAGCCTGCCAGCAGTCCGTCGACGACGAATTGCAGGTTCATGCCGCGCTTCCTTGTCCAAGATCGAGGCGGCGCTGGCCAAGATAGAGTTCAGCCACGACCGGGTCGCTCCAGAGCTCGGAGGCGACGCCTTGGTGCCGCTCCTTGCCCTCAACCAGCACATAGGCGCGGTCTCCAATGGCAAGCGCTGCCTTGGCGTTCTGTTCGACCAGCAGGATGGTGACGCCGGACTTTCGGATGCCGGCCAGCATCTCGAACACCGTCGCCACGAACTTCGGCGACAGGCCGGCCGACGGCTCGTCGAGCACCAGCACCTTGGGATGGACGATCAACGCCCGGGCGACAGCCAGCATCTGCCGCTGTCCACCCGACAGATTGCCCGCGGCCGTTCTGCGCTGACGGGCGAGATCGGGAAAGGCCGCATACATTTCCTCGATGCGGGCTGGGACCTCGCGCGGCCTCAGGATGCCGCATGCTACCCTGAGATTGTCCTCGACCGACATCAGCGGGAAGATGTTCTCTGTCTGTGGCACGAAGGCAAGGCCAAGGCGGACCATGATGTGAGCGGGCGACGCCGTGATATCCTTGCCGTCCAGCAGCACCGCGCCGCCGGTGATCGGGACAAGGCCGGCGATGGCCTTGATAAGGCTCGACTTGCCGGCGCCGTTGGGACCGAGAACGACGACGATCTCGCCCTGGTCGACGGTGATCGAAGCGCCGCGCACGATCGGAACGCCAGGCTCGTAGCCGGCTTCGAGATCGCGGACATCGAGTACCTTTTGGCTCATGCCGTGCCTCCGAGGTAGGCCTCGATGACGCGCGGGTCGCGCGCCACCTCCTCCGGAGTCCCTTCGCACAGAAGCTGGCCGCTTGCCATGACCAGGACGCGGTGGCAAAGCCGCGTCACCATGTCGATATTGTGCTCGATCAGCAGGAAGGTGATGCCGCGCGCATTGATGTCGCGGATGCGATCGATAATGATCTCGAGCAGGGTTGCGTTGACCCCGGCCGCCGGCTCGTCGAGCAGGATGATCGCCGGGTCGGCCATCATCACGCGGGCCAACTCGAGCAGCTTGCGCTGGCCGCCTGAAAGCACGCGCGCAGGTTCGTGCGCGAGGTGAGCGATCGTGACGAGCTCGAGCAGTTCGACGGCTCTTGTCTCGGCAGCCCTTTCTTCGGCAGCGACCCGCCGGGGCGTCAGGAAATTGGCGAGCAGTTTTTCTCCAGTCTGTCCTTGCGCGGCCAGCATGACGTTTTCGATCAGCGTCAGGTTAGGCAAGGGCCGGGGGATCTGGAACGTGCGGCCAAGGCCGCGGCCGATGCGGCGATGGGCTGCTTCCCCCGACACCGATACGCCATTGAGGAGGATTTCGCCGCTGGTCGGCAGAATGCTGCCGGCGAGCAGGTCGAACATCGTGGTCTTGCCGGCGCCGTTCGGGCCGATGAGGCCGAGTATTTCACCCGGCCGGACGTCAAACGAGACATTGTTGACCGCGACGAGGCCGCCGAAGCGCTTGACGACGTTCCTGGCCGTCAGAACCGGCGTGCGGATCTCCTCCTGCCGTTCCGTCGTGTCGCCCATCAATCCCTCAGGCCGAAAGCGATCTTCGCCGCCAATGATTTGATTTGTGATCACACTTGCTTTGATCACGCTATTCGGCTTTAATTTCTTCCGCAAGCCGAAAACGGCCAAGACCGGGATTGCCCATGCAGAAGGCCGCCATCGAAAAGAACAATGAGGTGATCGCAGCCCAGCTTACGCCGGTCGGCCGCGAGACCGTGCAGGATCGCGTCTATTCGGAGCTGCGCCGCGCCTTGATCGGCGGCCTTTTCGAGCCGAGCCAGGTGCTAACCATCCGCGGCCTCGCCGACGCGCTGGTCACAAGCACCATGCCGGTGCGCGAGGCGCTCGGACGGCTGATCACCGAGAAGGCGCTGGAGGCGCTTCCCAACCGTTCGGTGCGCGTGCCGCCGATCACGCTGGAGCGCATCGACGACCTCTTGCGCGCCCGCTCCCTGATCGAGGGCGAAGCGATCGCCCTGGCCGCCACGCGCATGAACGCGCGCCAGATCGCTTCGGTCGAAGCCATGCTGGGGCAATGGGACGAGATGCGCGCGCTCAAGCACAAGAAGGATATCGACCGCGAGGCCACGCTCAATCAGAGCTTCCATTTCGAGATCTACCGTTGCTGCGGTTCCGCCGTGCTGATCCCGATGATCGAGAGCCTGTGGTTGCAATCGGGGCCTTGCATCCGCGTTGCCATCTACGCCTTCTCCGACGCCGGCGAGGTCGATACGGCCCACTACCACCGCAGCATCGTCGCAGCGCTTGCGAGGCAGGATGCGCAAGCGGCGCGCGAGGCGCTGGTGGCCGATATCAGCCGGCCCTTCGCCTTTCTGCGCGACAAGCTCCAATCCACAAGCAAGGAAGGATTGAGGGCATGACGGCGCCTGGCATCAGCATCACCGAGCCACGCTCGAAGCTTTCCGTGACCGCGCTGCTGTTGCCTGAAAAGGCGCCCGACAACGCCGCCTTCCTGCTGGCGTATCTCGAGCAGCCGCGCGTCGTTTCCGGCATCCATGCTATGTGGACGGGGCCGGAAATCTCCTGCCCGGTTCCATCAGCCGAACTTGAGGGCCAAACCTATGCCAGGCCCTTGCCGGCGGAGAACGCAACGCTGACGCCGCAGCCGGGCGACATCGTGTTGTCCTACGTGCCGCCGCGCATGTGGGGCGGCAACCCGAATGCCATCTTTGACGTCGGCCTGTTCTACGGAGCGGGTGCACGCCTGCTGTTCCCGATCGGCTGGCTTGCCGGAAGCGTCGTCGCGCAGGTGGTACCTGAGGATCGCGATAAATTCGCAGCCGCTTGTGGCGTGATCCGCCGCAACGGTGCCTGCGACATCACCTTCACCCGGGTGGAGATCTGAATGGCTGAGACCGACGACAGTTTTGAGCTCTTCGACCTTCGCGTCGAGGCGGTTATCCCCGAGGGCAAGCCGATCTATTGCGGCGCCAAGCCCGGCGACTATTTCGAGTTGAAGGGCGAGATGCTGTCGATGCCAGCGGGGCAAGGTTTCTCGATCTATTCCATTGCGGCAGTGTTGCCGCTTCTGGCCGCAAAGCAGCGCCCGACCCACAGGAACGACTGGATGACGTCGGACGCCGAGATCGCTTGTCCGGATCCCAATTGTGGCAGCCGGCTGAGGATCGTCAGGACCGGCAAGCGGCGGTTCAGCCATGCCGAAACGACGGCGGTGCCGCTGCCGAAGGAGAATGACCGGAGATGACCGCCAAGGCTTTCGAGCTCAGCCCCGGCTATACGATCTCGCGCGTTATTCGCGGCGGCTGGCAGCTTGCCGGCGGGCACGGCGCGATCGACCGCCAACAGGCGGTAACCGACCTGATCGCCACCTTCGACGCCGGCATCAGGACCTATGATTGCGCCGATATCTATACCGGTGTCGAGGAGCTGATCGGCGCGGCACGCCTGCGCCTTGCCAATGAGCGTGGCCTTGATGCTGCCGCCAAGATGAAGGTGCACACCAAGCTAGTGCCTGACCTCGAACGGCTTTCCACGATCAGCTGCGACTACATCAGCAGCATCGTCGAGCAGTCGCTGCGGCGGCTGAAGACCGAGCGGCTCGATCTCGTGCAGTTCCACTGGTGGGACTATGCGCTGCCCGGCTATGTCGAAGCGATGGGCTGGCTCAACGAAATCCGCGGGGAAGGCAAGGTGCGCAACATCGGCACCACGAACTTCGACACGCCGCGGTTGGCCGAGATGCTGGCCGCCGGTGTGCCGCTGGTCAGCCAGCAATTGCAATACTCGGTGCTCGACCAGCGGCCAGCCAACAGCCTTGCAGCGCTCGCCAGCCGGCACGGCGTCAGTTTCCTCTGCTACGGTTCGGTGGCGGGCGGCTTCCTCAGCGAAAAATGGCTTGGCGCTGCCGAGCCGCAGACGCCGCTCGAAAACCGATCGCTGGTCAAATACAAGCTGATCATTGACGACTTTGGTGGCTGGGAGCTTTTCCAGGAGTTGCTTCGCACACTGAAGGCCGTCGCCGACCGCCACGGCGTCGATATCGCCACCATCGCCAGCGCCTGGGTGCTGGAGCAGCCGCAAGTGGCGGCCGTCATCGTCGGCGCCCGCAACCAGGCGCACGCCCTTGCCAATGCCAGAATCATGGACGTCGCGCTCGATGCCGACGACCGGGCGAGGATCGCTGCCGTGATCGCGCAAAGCCGTGGGCCGCTGGGCGACGTCTACACTTTGGAACGCGACCGTCACGGCCGCCACGGCTCGATCATGCATTACAATTTGAATGCAGGCAGGAAATGAACGCGGCCATGGACGAAAAGCCCTCCTTGCTCTCCCGCGCCAGCGCCGAGGTGGTCGATCTCCACCGCTTCTTCGTCGACTGGTTCAATGCGGCGAGTGCGGACAATTCAGATTTCAGGCGCTTCGAACGCGTCATGGGCGAAGGCTTCCGCATGGTTGTGCCGGACGGCCAGGTCCTCGATCGTGACGCGGTGCTCGACCATGTCAGGGCAAGCCGCGCCACTTGTGACGGCGATTTCACCATCTCGATCGAGGAAATCCGGGCCGGCTGGCAACAAGGCGACACGATCGTCGTCAGCTACATCGAAGCGCAGCAGCGCGCCGGCAAACATAGCCGCCGCCGCTCAAGTGCCGTTTTCACCACCAGTTCATCGGCGCCCAACGGCGTCGAATGGCGACATCTGCATGAAACCTGGCTGCAGATGCCGGAAGGCTGAACAGGCTCAAGACATCAATGAGAGTCGTGTAACGAAAGGGGAACAGCAATGAAAAAGACCATACTTCAGATCACCACCGCGCTCGCACTGCTGACAGCGGCCGGCGCAGCGCAAGCCGCCGATTGCAAGATCACCGTCGGCCTCGTCATGGAACTGACAGGCCCGGCCGGCGAGTACGGCCAGGCCGGCGCCAAATCGGTTGAGATGGCCTTCCGCGACATCAACGATGCGGGCGGCGTCCGCGGCTGCGATCTCGCAACCGACACGCGCGACAGCCAGAGCCAGGGCAACATTGCGGTCGACGCCGCGACGCAGCTCGTGCAGGTCAAGAAGGTGCCAGTGATCATCGGCGGCATCATCTCCTCGGTGTCGATCCCGATCCTGACCTCGGTCACCGCTCCGGCCAAGATAGTCCAGGTGTCGCCTGCTTCCTCGTCGCCGACGCTGACGGCGCTCGGGCGCGACGGCAAGACCAACGGCATCTTCTTCCGCACCATCACATCTGATGCGCTGCAGGGCGTCGCCGCCGCCAAATATGCCATCGACAAAGGCTTCAAGAAGCTGGCGGTCATCCACGTCAACAACGACTTCGGCGTCAACATGGTGGCGGAATTTTCGCGCGCCTATAAGGCACTCGGCGGCACCATCGTCTCCGACACGCCCTACAATGAAAAGCAGTCGAGCTATGCCTCGGAAGTGACGGCGGCGATGGCCGGCGAGCCCGACGGGCTTTATCTCGTCAGCACGCCTGTCGACGGCGCAACCATCGCCCGCACTTGGATTTCGCAGGGCGGTGTCCAGAAATTCCTGCTCAATGACGGCATGAACAGCCCGGACTTCATCGAATCCGTTGGCGCGGATTATCTGAAGGATGCGTACGGCACTTCCTCCGGCACCAGCCCGACCGCATCGACCGAGTATTTCACCAAGAACTACAAGGAATTTTCGGGCATCGAACCGTCGAACCCGGCGGCCGACCGGTCGTATGATGCCGGCGCCATCGTCGGCCTGGCCATCGCCATTGCGGGCTCCGAGGATCCAGCCAAGATCAAGGAGGCGATGTACAAGGCGGTCGACCCGGCCGGCACGCCGATCTATGCCGGCAAGGACGAGTTCGCTAAGGCGCTCGGCCTGATCAAGGATGGCAAGCCGATCCGCTACGAAGGCGTCATCGGCCCGGTCGCCTTCGACAAATACGGCGACATCACCGGCCCGTTCCGCCTCTGGAAGATCGTCGACGGCAAGGTGACGACCGACGGCGAAATGACGACGGATGACGTCAACGCCCTGCAGGCGAAGCTTCAGTAAGCCGCCCATGTCTTGTCCGGCATCGATCCCATTCCATTGAGGTTGATGCCGGACACTTGCATGTCCTGTTGCTGGTCAGGCCGGCCTGGAAACGACCACCGCACCAGCCGCCGGCATGATCCAAGGGCAGGCATAGTAATCGGCGATGCGATTTATGATCCCGCCAACGGCTTCGATCCGAACCGGATGGGCCGGCTTCCAACTATCTTCGCCATGGTGGAGCACGGGCAGCACCGCCTCGCCATCGATCTCGCCAACCGCCATTTTCCATGTCGTCGAAGCTCTTTCGTATTCGACGAAGTAAGGTGATTCCGACAGCCTGCCCTTGAAGCAATCCGCGACCCGCAATTGTGCGTCGGCGCTGGTCAACGCTCGTACCCCATCCCAGTCGCGGCGGTTGAACAGTTCGACATAGCGGCTGAGCAATTCCAAGAGTTCCGGATCGCGTTGGGGCTCCGAACGGACGATCGACTCGCCCGACAAGGCAGCCAATTTAGAGCGGCCTCGGTTCAACGCAGCTTTGACGCCACCAACGGTCGAGCCGACGAGATCGGCAATCTCTTCCAGCGAATAGTCGAAGACGTCCTTGAGCAGGACGCAGGCGCGCTCCTTGGGCGGCAGGTAGATCACCAGCCGCTCGATGGCGCGATCCGCGCCCTGGCCCGCCGGCTCGACCGGCAGGACGATCTCGTCTTCGACGAAAATTGGCCTCCGCATGCCGACGCACCTGCCGGCTTCGCAGGAAATCGATGCAGCGATTATGCGCAATACGAAACAGCCAAGGGCGAAGAGCACTCGCATCGTCCAGCTTCTCGATCTTCCGATAGGCCTCGAACAGCGCCTCTTGCATCACGTCTTCGGCGTCGAGCGTTGAACCGGTCATGCGTGCACAGTAGCGGTGCAGCCGTCCACGCAAATGCGCGACTGTCTCCAGGAAGCCGGCGTAGCGGACGTCGAAAAGCCCGGTCGGGTCAAGTCCTGGCTGCATCTTCATGGCATACGGATCATAGCGGGACATAGGTCAGCGTAATGACCCCGTTCTTGAAACGGTGCGTATCTATAAGCTCCAGCTTGACCAGGGACGGGTCGACATCCTGGAAAGCGCGTTTGCCAAGGCCGACGCGGGTCGGCACGATCGAGAGTTGATACTCGTCGACAAGCCTGTTGGCGAGCAGCGTCTGGTCGAGATTGCTCACTCCATATTTCAATATGTTGCCGCCGGTTTGCTGCTTGATCCTGGCGATTTCGGCAGCGACGTCGCCTTCGATCAGCGATGCGTTCCAGCTCACTGCCTTGAGGCTGCGCGACGCGACGAGCTTCTTCAGCCCGTTCATGCGGTCCATGTACTTGCTGCCTTTGACCTGCGGCCAACGCGCCGAGAACATTTCATAGGTGACGCGGCCGAGCAGGAAAAAATCCGCGTCGCCGGCCTTTTCATATGAGTGCTCCTTCATCTCCTCGTCGAAGAACGGTGACGCCCATTCCATCGGTGCTTCGATGACGCCGTCCAGCGAAATGAAGCTGCCCACGATCAATTTTCTCATCGCGTGTCTCCGGCTGCGCAACAGGCATCCCGTCTGACCCAAGAACCGGCGGGACCACAGGATGCAGTGTCTGAGACGTTTCCGGTTCGACTTTGGATACGCGTGAGAATCGTTTGAGCTAATAAAGCGGCTTGGCCATATGCCGGGGGGTCGGCCATTCCGTCGTTATCCCCGGCTGCACCGGCCGCTCGAGATAGGTCGACAGGACCACATAGCTTCGGGTCGAGGTGACGCCGGGTGTTTCGTAGAGGCGCGACAGCAGGCCCTCGAGCGCCCGCGTGTCCTCGGTGCGGACCTTGATCAGCATGCATGTGTCGCCGGCCACCGAATGGATCTCCTCGACTTCGGGGTGTTCGGAGATTGCCATCAGCTCCGGCGTCTTTCCCCACCCCTTTGTGTCGATATGGACGAAGGCAAGCAGCGGCTTGTGCACCGCCTTGGGATCGATGATGACCGCGGTGTTGCGGATGGCGCCGCTGCGCCGGAGGCGCTTGACGCGTTCATGGGCTGCCGGCGGTGAAAGGCCGACGCGGTCGCCGAGCTCGGCATAGCTGATCGTGGCGTCGTCGACCAGAACGCCTAATATTTTTCGGTCGGTTGCATCGATATCGCGGGCGGCGGGCCTGTTCTGCGGAATGCCATCTGTTTCTTCATCCATATTAAAATTCCCGATTGATGCAGAATTTAATACGGCCATTATTGCCATATGTCGAACACTGATCAAGTCGCCACATTCGCAGCGGCGCCCAGGCCGCCAATCCCGGCACTCGCTTACCTGCTGACGGGGTGCATTGCCGTGATCGGCTCGAACTCGCTGGTGCTCGGTCCGATCGCGCCGGCGGTGGCCGCGTCCTTCGGCACAAGCGTGCCGGCGGTTATGATCGCGTCGGCCGCGTTCGGGCTCGGGACGTCGGCAAGCGCCTTGTTCCTGGCGCGCTATATCGATCGGCTTGGCGCCCGCCGCATGCTGCAAGGGGCGTTGCTGCTGCTGGCGATAGCGCTCGTCGCCAGCGCCGCTGCGCCGACCGTGACGGCGCTGGTCGCGGCCCAGCTTCTCGCCGGCATCGCTGCAGGTGTCGCCATGCCGGCAATCTATGCCAGCTCCGCCGCGATTGCGCCGCCCGGCCGCGAAAGCGGCACCATAGGCGTCGTGCTGACCGGCTGGACGCTGAGCATGGTCGCCGGGGTTTCGCTGTCGGCCGTGCTTGCCGATCTGGTGCATTGGCGCGCCGTATTCGCTGCGGTCGCGGTGCTCTCAGCACTCGCCTTGGCCAGCCTGTCGCTGACCTCGCTCAGCGATGTCAGGAAGAGCGGTCCGGCACCGACGCCGCTGGGTGCGTTGGCCGTTCCGGGCATAGTGCCGCTGCTGGTCGCCTGCGCGGCCTTCATGACCGCGTTCTACGGCATCTACGGCTATCTGGGCGATCACCTTCACAACGGCTTGGGACGGCCGGTCAGTGCCA
This sequence comes from Mesorhizobium sp. M1006, assembly GCF_040318825.1. Classification (NCBI taxonomy): domain Bacteria; kingdom Pseudomonadati; phylum Pseudomonadota; class Alphaproteobacteria; order Hyphomicrobiales; family Phyllobacteriaceae; genus Mesorhizobium; species Mesorhizobium sp. M1006. Next base: position 60,611 of record NZ_JAMYMZ010000009.1, on the reverse strand, counting down.
ACGGGCTGGCCGCGCTCGCCTATGGTGTCGGCTTTGGCGCGGCGGCACTTCTTGACGGCGTTATCGACCGCTTAGGCGCGCGGCGTGTCATGCCATTTGCCTATCTGCTTGTCGCGGTCGTCTATGTAGTGATTGCCGCGGCAAGCAGTAGTTTTCATCTGACCATAGTGGTGATAGCCGTCTGGGGCCTTGCCAATCATTTCGGGCTGAACGTCCTGGTGATGCGCCTGTCGGCGCTCGACCCTGCGCGTCGCGGCACGATCATGGGTTTGAACAGCGCGGTGACCTATCTTGCGGTGTTCGTCGGCACCACGGCGTTCGGACCGCTCTATTCCACGTTCGGTTTTGCAGCATCGGCGGTGATTGCAGCTTTGCTCATGCTGATCGCTGCTGCGGCAGCGGCGTGGCGTTCGCCGAAGCTATAGCGCAGCAAGGCTTGCTTCTCGGGCCCGTCCTTCGATAGATGCTTGGCGGATGAACAATACAACGCTTGAGACAACCGCCGACCCCTTGCCGCACGAGCTGGCTTTTCTCGGAGAGCGGCTTGCGGCGTTCAACGACAGTGATGTCGGCGCCTCCTGCAGGAAGGCATTGGCCGTGTTCGTGCGCGATGAGCACGGCGCTATTGTCGCCGGCATCTCGGGATATACAGCCTGGGGCTGGCTCTATGTGCAATGGCTCTGGGTCGATGAAAAACTGCGCGGTCACCGCATGGCCGGCAGGATGCTCCAGGCGGCCGAGAGGGAGGCGATCGCCCGCGACTGTCACGGCGCCTGGATCGACACGTTCAATCCCAAGGCCGCCAAGGCCTATGAGCGCCAGGGCTATTTGCCCTTCGGCGTGCTTGCCGATTTCCCCATTGGCCGCAGCCGTATCTTCCTGCAGAAGAAATTGTTGGCTTAGTTAGCCGGCAAGGCGTCCGCCGCGCATCGGCTGGGGCACGCCGGTCGTACTGGGAAAGCTGATCGGCAAGCCCCTGAGCACGCGCACTGCCAGGAACGCAAAACACTCCGCCTCCACCGCATCGCCCTTCCAGCCAAGCGCCTCGGCCGGAACCGCTTCCACGCCAGCGCGGCTGGCAAGCATGGCCATGATCGTTGGGTTGTGTCGACCGCCACCGCTGACCACCAGCCGCTTCGGCCGGCGCGGCAGAAGATCGAGCGCCTTGCCGACGGCGGCCGCGGTGAAGGCCGTCAGCAGGGCTGCGCCATCCTCGGTGTTCATTCCGTCCGCCATCGAGGCGCCGAAATCGAAACGGTCCAGCGATTTCGGATAGGGTTTGGTCAAATACGGATGCTGCAGGAGCTTGGCCAGCCGTGCCTCGTCGACCGTGCCGGCGCGGGCAAGGGCGCCGTCGCGGTCCATTTCGCCGAGCCCCTTCGATTTGATGAAATCGTTCAGCGGTGCGTTGGCGGGCCCGGTGTCGAAGGCAACAACATTGCCCGTGCCGTCCCACCAGGTGATGTTGGCGACGCCGCCGAGATTGAGCACCGCCGTGTCGCCGGTGGCGTCGGCTTCGCGCAGCAGCGCGGCGTGATAGGCGGCCGACAGCGGCGCGCCCTGGCCGCCGGCGCGCATGTCGGCCGAGCGGAAGTCATAGGCGACCCTGGTGCCAAGGATGGCATGCATCAGCTCGCCGTCGCCAAGCTGGCGGGTCTGGCCCAGTCGGCCCACTTGCGGGGCACGGTGCAGCACGGTCTGGCCGTGGAAGCCGACGACCCCTATATCGGCCATCGTCAGCCCGTGGCTTTCGACCAGATCCTTGACTGCCGCGGACTGGGCGCGCGTCAGCGCTTCCTCTGCCTCGTGGAAGATTGCCGGTTCCGGTCCGGTGAAATTCCAGCTCCTTGCCTGCCGCAGCGTCTCTTCCAGCAAGGTCCGGATCGACTGCGGGTAGGGGGCCAGCGTGTAGATGCCGAAGTCGTCAATCCGTTCGCCGTCGGTCTTGATCAGCGCGACATCGATATTGCCGTCCAGCACGGTGCCGGTCATCAGGCCGACGGCCCACATGGGTTCGCCATTTTTCGGATTCATGGTTGTCAGGCTCCGTTGACGAGATCGCCGACCGCTTGGCGAAGCGCTGCGATCCCGCTGTTGAAATGACGTGTCGGATGGATCCGGTTGGTGAGCAAGGTCCAGGCTCTGCCTTTGTCGAAGTCGACCCACAGCCCGACACCGGTAAAGCCGGTATGCCCGATGGTTTCGGGGCTGCATAACCGGCCGCCGGACCAGCCTTCGTAGGGTCGCTCCCAGCCATGGGTGCGGGTCGCCGACAAGGGGGTGCGCATTAGCGCGATCGAACGCTGCGACGCGCCGGTCCCGTCCAGCAGCCCTTGCGCAAAGTCGAGGACCGAAGCCGCCGTTCCGAACAGGCCGGCGTGACCGGCACCTTGCAAGGCCGAGCAATTGTCGTCGTGGACTTCGCCGCAGAGCACGCGATGGCGCCATGTGCAGTCTTCGGTCGCCGCCGCTTGATCCGGTTCGGCGGAGAACGCGAAGCCCGGACCGGGATCTATGTCGCGAATGGTCTTGCCAGACAGGCGCTCCAGGACGAAGCCGAGCAGGATGAAGTTGATATCGGAATAGACCGGCTCGCCAGCCTGCCATTCGCGCTGCAGGATGAAGGCGCGCAGCAGGTCCGGATCATGGCCATAGGTGTAGATCGGTGCGACGGCGGGAAACGGTGTCTGATGGCCGAGACACTGGCGAAACGTTACGTTCCGTTCCCAGGCTTTTTCGTCATATTGGCGAAGGTCGGGCAGGACGGAAATCAGCGGCGCGTCGAGGTCGATGAAGCCTTCTTCCGCCAGTGCCAGGATACGCGACGTGGTGAAGATGACTTTGGTCAAGGATGCGAGGTCGAACCATGTCCCGACATGCATCGGCCGTACCTTGGGCACGACTTGGGCTGAGCCGATTGCCCGGACGATGCGTTCGCCGTCCCCGTCAACTATGCCGAGCACGCCGCCCGGAATGCGCGATGCGGCCACGGCCGCTTCGAGCGGGGCGAATGCGCGGGAGAAGAAATCATGGCCGATCAACTACGCCTCCGTTTGGAAGGCAGCGAGGGGGCTGTCCCTCCGGCCTTTCGTATCCTTGGGCGACAATCATCACACTTCCACCCGTGCTCTATGATCCGGCCCGAATTGCTGCCAATTAGCCGGCCCCGGCTCAAACCCCAGCGGACGCACGAGCGAGGGGACCTGGCGCGTGTCCAGCTCGAAACGTTCATGCCGCCGGTCTATAGTAGGAACGGCGGCGATAAGCTGTTTGGTATAGGAGTGCTTCGGCTCCGAGAGCACCGATCTGGCATCGCCGATCTCGACGATCTGGCCGGCATAGATGACCGCGATGCGATGGGCGATCCGCTCGACGACAGCCATGTCATGCGAGATGAACAGATAGGCCAGCCCGAATTCACGCTGCAGCTCGATCAAAAGCTCCAACACCCTGGCCTGCACCGACACATCGAGCGCCGAAACCGCTTCGTCGAGGACGACAACCGAAGGATTGAGCATCAGCGCGCGAGCGATGCACAGGCGTTGCCGCTGGCCGCCGGAGAATTCGTGCGGATAGCGCCGCAGGCTGTTTTCCGGAAGGCCGACGCGTCTCAGCAGCGCGGCCATTTTCGCCCGCGTTTCAGCAGTTATCCGTCCGCCGGTAGCGATCACCGGCTCCGCGAGGAGGTTTTCGACGGTGAGTCTGGGATTAAGCGAGCCATAGGGATTCTGGAACACCATCTGCACGGGAAGGGCGCTCTGCCCGGCGGCGGCCTTGCGCGCGCTGGCCGAGATCGTGCCGCGCGTCGAGCGCACCAGCCCCAGAATCGCGCGGGCGGTGGTGGACTTTCCGGAACCGCTCTCGCCGACGACCGCCAATGTCTCGCCCGGCATTAGCTCGAAATCCACACCGTCCACGGCATGGACGGCACCGCTGGTACGGCTGAAAAACCCAGCCTTGACCGGAAACCGCACTACGAGGCCATCGACCTTCAGCGCCGGCTCGGCAGCTTTTTGCGTTTCGCGTTGCACGTCCTTGCGTGCGGCACTGCCGCCGGCGAAATGCGGCACCGCATGAAGCAGATGCCGCGTATAGGGATGCCGCGGATCGTCCAATATCTGGTTCAATGCGCCCTGCTCGACAGCTTCTCCGCCTTGCATCACCATCACCTTGTCGGCGATGCCTGCAACCAGACCGATGTCGTGGGTGATGAAGATCATCGACATCCCGGTTTCCTGCTTTAATTCGGCGAGCAGCGCCATGATCTGCGCCTGCACCGTAACATCCAGCGCCGTCGTTGGCTCGTCGGCAATGAGCAGGCGCGGGTTGCACGCAATCGCCATGGCGATCATCACCCGCTGCAGCATGCCGCCCGAAAGCTGGTTGGGCGTGTATTTCAGCCGCCGTGCAGCGTCGGGAATACGCACGCGGTCGAGCGCGTCCTTGGCCGCCGCCGTCGCTCGCCGGCCGGTCAGGCCGCGATGCAGGCGAAACGATTCCTCGATCTGCCTGCCGATGGTCAGCACCGGATTGAGCGAGGTCATCGGCTCCTGGAAGATCATGCCGATTTCGCCGCCGCGGATCTTCGTCAATTGCGGCTCGGCTGCGGCTGTCAGGTCGAAGGTGCTGCCGTCGGCCCGCCTCAGCTTGATCGACCCGCCGGTGATGCGGCCGCCGCCATAATCGACGAGGCGATTGATCGACAGCGCCGTGACCGACTTGCCCGAGCCGCTTTCGCCGACGATTGCGAGCGTCTCGCCGTCGGCGAGATCGAAACTGACGCCGCGCACGACCTCATTGGCTTGCGGGTTGCGGCCGAAGCCGACGCGCAATCCGCTGACGGACAGCAGCGGGATCATGCGATCGATCTCCGCATCTTCGGGTCGAGGACATCACGCAACGCATCGCCGAGCAGGTTGAAACCGAGGATGCCGATCATGATCGCCACGCCCGGGAAGATCATCAGCCAGGGAGCTGTCTCCATCAGATTGCGGCTGTCGCTCAGCATCAGGCCGAGCGACGCGGCGGGCGGCTGCGTGCCGAGCCCGAGGAAGCTTAAGCCGGCTTCGGTCAGCAGTGCCCAGGCCAGCGCCAGCGTCACCTGAACCGTCAGTGGCGCCACCAGATTGAGCAGCAGATGCCGTGTTACGATATAGCCCGCACTGCTGCCGAACGTGCGGGCCGCGTCGACGAACTCGCGCGCCTTGAGCGACAGAGCCGGACCTCGCACGACGCGCGTGAAGATCGGTGTGTAGACGACGGCGATGGCAATGACGCTGGTCGAGGTTCCCGGTCCCGCAACCGCGACGATCAGCAGCGCCAGCAGGATCGCCGGGAACGCCAGCACAACGTCCATGATGCGCATCACCATGCCGTCCCAGCGGCGCCCGAACCAGGCTGCCGCCAGCCCGAGCACGGTGCCGGCCAGTGTCGCAAAGGCGACCGAAAAGAAGGCCACGATGAAGGACTGGCCGATCCCGGTCATCAGCCGACTTGCGACATCGCGGCCGAACAGGTCCGTGCCCATCCAGTAGATGCCGTCAGGCGCATGCAGTCGCTCGACCCGGTGCTGCGTCAGCGGATTGTGCGGCGTCAGCCCCAGCATGCCAAGCACGGCAAGCAGCAGATAAAGCGCAACGATGGCACCGCCGATCCGGCCGCTGGGATGCGCAAATATAGCCCGCAATGTCGCCATCAGTGCTCGCTTAACCGGATACGCGGATCGAGCGCGACATAGGCGAGGTCGACGAGGAGATTGACGATCATGAAGTTGAAGGCGATGAATAGCACGCTTCCCTGCACCAGCGCGTAGTCGCGCTGCAGGATGGCATCCAGCACCATGCGGCCGAGACCGGGCAGCGCATAGATCTGCTCGACGATGACAGCTCCGCCCAGGAGGTAGCCGAACTCTATGCCGCTCAGCGTCACGACCGGGATGAGCGCGTTGGGCAAAGCATGCCGCCAGATGACGCCGCGCGCCGAAACGCCCTTGCTACGCGCCGTCCTGACATAGTCGTCGCTGAGCACATCGAGCATCGCCGAACGCGATATGCGGGTCACCGAAGCCGCGAAGGCAAATCCAAGCGTGACCGCAGGCAGCAACAGCTGGCCGAGATTGCGCAGCGGATCCTGCCACAGCGGCGAAAACTCGCCCATCGCCGGCAAAACGCCAAACCCCGCCGACAGCGTGTAGATGATCAGCAGGGCAAGGACGAAGTTCGGCGTCGACTGCCCGATCATTGCGACAACGCGCACGCCGAGGTCGGACAGCCTTTCGTTATGGGTGGCGGCAAAGATCCCCGCCGGCATGCCGACAAGCAGGGCGATGACCATCGACAGCAAGGCGAGTTCCAACGTTAGCGGGAAACGCTCGAGGATGACGTCGAGCACCGGCCTGCCATAGGTGGACGAAATGCCGAGATTACCTTGGAAAAGACCAAGCAGCCAGCGCCAGTACTGGATGAACCAGGGCTGGTCGATGCCGAAATAAGCTGCAAGCGCATCGCGCTGCTGCGGCGTCAGCAGGCCGGCTTCGGTCCCCAGCATTGCCGTGATCGAATCGCCCGGAACCATCCGGATCGCCAGGAACACCACGATGGATACGCCAAGCAGGACGAGAGGGAAGGTCGCCAGTCGCCGCATCAGATAGTTCACGCGAAGAATTCCTCTCGTCCGGCACAAAGCAGCTACTGGATCGTCACCTTGGCGAGGCTGAACAGCGAACCTGTCGGCACCGGTTCGAATCCTGCGATATTCTTCTGCTGTGCCGTGTAGCTGTAGGACGTGTAGAGCCAGATCCAGGGCGACATCTCAGTGATGTGCTTCTCGAAGTCGGCGAAGATCGCTTTGCGCGCTGCCGGGTCGGTCTCGGTGCGGCCCTTCTGCATAAGACTGTCCAGCGTGTCGTCGATATAGTTCGCCACCTTCTGCAGATTGCCCGTCTTGGTCCAGTAGCGGTTGTACATAGTGTAGGGATCGGCCCTGCCGCCGTTCAGCGCGACGGCCATGTCGAAATCGCCCTTCAGCCAGGCGTCGACATAGACGTTGAGCTCCATCATCTTGATGTCGAGCTTGACGCCGATTTCTGCGAGTTGCGACTGGATGACCTGGGCTTCCGCCGCTGCCGTCGGCGGCTCGCCGGTGGCGCCGATCACTGTCGCCGAAAAGCCGTCGGCATAGCCGGCTTCGGCCATCAACTGCTTGGCCTTCTCAATGTCGCGCTTATAGCAGAACAACTGCTTCGGATCGGTCGCCAGTGCCGGGATGGTCAGCGGGCCGGTGACCTTGCCTTCGCCGAGCGAGGCGGTGTCCAGCACTTCCTGCCGGTCGATGGCGCAGGAAATCGCCTGACGCACCTTGAGTTCGGTCATCGGCTTGCGGGAGGGATTGAGCTGCAGCACGTGATAGGCAAGCACCGGCACGCGGTTCAACTGCAGGCTGGCTTCCTTGGGCACCAGCGTGGCGACAAGCGGATCGTTGAGCAGGGCAAAATCGATCTGCTTGGTGCGCATCGCCGCCAGGATCGCCGTCTCGTCCGGCAGCACGCTGATTTCGATGCCGTCGACGCCGGTCGCGCCGCCTGCCCAGTCCTTGTTGGCGACAAGCACTTCCTTGGAATTCGGATCCCATTTTTCGAGCTTGAACGGACCCGAGCCGATCGTTGTCGTGCCGATCGAGCCGGCCGCGATTTCGCTTGCCGGGACGATCGCCGCATTGACGTCGCTCATCGCCGTCAGGATCGGCACGTCCGGCTGCGAGAGGTGGAACACGACGGTGGCGGGATCGGGCGTGTCGATGCTGGCGATCGAGAGAAAGTTGGCGCGCGCCGCAGCACCCGTCTTCTCGTCGAGTATGCGCTCGAACGATGCCTTGACGTCGGCCGAGGTCACGGCGGCGCCGTTCTGGAATTTTGCTTTCGGATTGAGCTTGAAGCTCAGCTCCTTGCCGTCCGGCGAGAACTGCCATGAATCGGCAATCGCGGGCGTGATTTGCAGGTTTGCGTCGAGCCGCACCAGCGGTTCGTAGATCAGCTCCAGCAGCCGCAGTGAGGAGAATGCCGTCTGCTTGTGCGGATCAAGACCGGTGGCGTCCTGCGACCACGCCATATGCAGCGTCGCCGCACTCGCCTGCACCGGTAGCGCGGCGATGCCAACCATTGCCGCGAGCGTCATGCCGGAAAGCAGTTTCTTGCCAATGTGCCGTACCATTGTCGTCTCCCATTATTGTTAAACCAGATGCCTTGCAGTTCCCCGGACCGCTTCAAAGGGACACACGCCCCGGAACATCGGCCCAGTATCCATGCGGTTTTACACCGTCTTTTCGCCTATCGCTTTGCGCAGGAAACCTCCCGCGTTGGCAAGCGCCTTACGTGCTTCTTCGACACCCATGCCGGTGATCGTCACCAGGATTGCCAGTTTTACATCATTGCCGGTCTGGTCGAGTGCCTGTCGTGCCTGCTGTGCCGCGCAGCCGGTCGTCTGCATCACGATCCTGACCGCCCTTGCGACAAGCTTCTTGTTGCTTGGATTGAGGTCAACCATCAGGTTCTGATAGCTCTTGCCGATGCGGATCATGCTGGCGGTAGACAGCATATTGAGCACCAGCTTTTGCGCGGTTCCCGATTTCAGCCGGGTCGAGCCGGTGAGGACCTCCGGGCCAACCACCGGAGAGATGGCAATATCGGCAATGCCGGCAATGGTCGATCGAGGATTGCAGGACAACGCCACGGTGGTGGCTCCCACCTCCTTGGCATAGGTCAGGCCGCCGATGACATAAGGTGTGCGTCCGCTGACAGCGATGCCGACCACCACGTCGTCGGCGGTCAGCTTGATGTCCTGCAGCGCCTTTATTCCCTGTTTCGGATCGTCCTCGGCGCCTTCCGCAGAGTGCACCAGCGCGTCGACGCCGCCGGCGATCAGGCCCACCACCATGTCCTCGGGTACGCCGAAGGTCGGCGGGCATTCCGAGGCGTCAAGGACGCCGAGCCGGCCGCTGGTGCCAGCCCCCATATAGACAAGGCGTGCACCGTCCTGGAACGCGCTCACGATCCGGTCCACGGCCGCAGCAATATCGGGGATGACCTTCTCGACGGCTGCCGCAACGCCTTTGTCCTCGTCATTGATCTTGCGCAGCACCTCGAGGGTCGGCAACAGATCGATGTCCATGGTTTTCGGGTTCCGGTCCTCGGAAACCAGCCGCTCCAGCTCCGACATCAACCCTTGTTCGACCACTTCGCTTACTTTCAAGTGCGACTGCGAGCAGGACTGTGATGCCCACAGCAAGCGGCGTCCAGTGCCTGCACCTGGCCGTCGGCTCCGTACCGGCTGCGCCGGTTCTGTTTCGTTAACTTTTTAGAATTCGATATTCCCTGTGTCAACGGAAAGTAGGAATATTATATTCCTGCGAGCAAGGCATCACTGGCGGCAGAGGGATTTTCTGGCCAGGATTATGGCCCCCGAAACCGCGTCGCCGTCGGCCGGCTTCAGCCGTCGGCGGACGTCGGGAGCGAGCCATGGCTCAAGCGGGCTGGACAACCCTCCGAGCAGCGTAACCCGCGGCGCGCCTTTTTCGAACAGCACCCGCACGAAGGTGTCGATCTGCTCGGCAGCGCCTTGCACGATCCGCCGACCGGCCGGATCGCCCTGATCGGCATGGCGGATCACCATCGGCGCCAGGGCGGCATAGTCCGTCGCACTGGCGCGGTCCATCCAGGCCACCGCCTCGAACGGATCGTCCTTGAAGCGCTGCATCACCTCGGCCAGCAGCGCCGTCCGCTCATGCCGACCGTCATGGGCTCGCAAGGCAAGCTGCACTGCCTTCAGTCCGAGATCGGCGCCGCTGCCCTCATCGGAAATCGGAAAACCGTAGCCGCCGACGCGCAGGTCGCGCCCTTCGACAAAGCCGAGCCCGATCGAACCGGTCCCGGCTATGACGATGGCGCCGTCTTGACCCGAATGCGCGCCAAGGCAAGCCGCGACGCCGTCGCTGACGAAGTCGATGCTCGCAAAGGGTTGTTCGATGCCATGAAACGCCTCGAGCGCACCCTTACGGCCGATGCCGGCAACACCGATACCCGCGCGGATCCTGGCGATTTCCGCCGCCGTGAACCCTCCCTCTTCGATCGCCGCGCCAAAGGCTTTGGCAATCGAGGCCCAGGCCACCTCTATACCGAGTCGCGTTGTCGCCGGGCCCGACAGGCCTTGCCCGAGCACGGTTCCTGCCTCGTCTTCGATACGCGCCCGGCAGCCGGTTCCGCCGCCATCGACGCCCAGGAAATAATGCGGAGACGCCCGACCGGCACTCATTGCCTTATTCGTTCGATCTGGGCGCCGCACAGCCGGAGCTTGCGGTCCAACTGCTCGTACCCGCGGTCGAGATGATAGACGCGATTGATCGTCGTCTCGCCCTCCGACACCAGCGCTGCTAGCACCAGCGAGACGGAGGCGCGCAGGTCGGTCGCCATCACTTGCGCGCCCTTCAGCTTCTCGCCTCCGCGCACCAGCGCCATGGTGCCTTGCAGCTTGATATTGGCGCCGAGCCGCATTAGTTCAGGCACATGCATGAAGCGGTTCTCGAAGATCGTCTCGCGCAACAGCGAAGCGCCCTCGGCACAGCACATCAACGCCATGAACTGCGCCTGGAGATCGGTCGGAAAGCCCGGATAGGGCTCCGTCGTCACGTCGACCGCCTTGAGCGGCCCGTCTCTCGATACGATCAGCCCGCGGTCGCCCGGCCATATTTTCACACCGGCTGCTTCGAGCAGCTGGACGACGGATGCCATGTGCTCGAGCCGCGCGTGGGTCAGCTCGAGCTGACCGCCGGTGACGGCCGCTGCGACGGCATAGGTGCCGGCCTCTATCCGGTCCGGGATGATGTCGTGCGTGGCGGCGCGCCAGTCTGTGCTGCCCCCGATCAGGATGCGGTGCGTGCCGGCGCCCTCGATCCGCGCGCCCATGTCGTTCAGGCAGGCGGCAAGATCGGCCACCTCCGGCTCGCGGGCCGCGTTGAGGATCTCGGTCTCGCCGTTTGCCGTCGTCGCCGCCATCATCGCCGTTTCGGTCGCGCCGACCGACGGCGAGCTCAAAACGATGCGCGCGCCTTTCAGTCCGCCCGGCGCAGACGCGACGATCAGTCCGTTTTCGATCGCGGTATCGGCGCCAAGTGCGGCAAGTGCGGCGACATGCATGTCGACCGGCCGTGCGCCGATCGCGCAGCCGCCAGGCAGCGAGACCCGGGCATGGCCGAAGCGGGCAAGCAGTGGACCGAGAACCAGCACCGTCGCGCGCATGCGCCTGACGGTATCGTAGCTTGTCTCCCTGGAAGCGGCAGCACTGGTATCGATTGTGGCGGCATGCGCCGATCTGGTGACTACGGCCCCATGAAGGCCGACGACGCCAAGCATGTTGTCGATATCCGTCACCTCAGGCAGGTTGGTCAGCTGCAGCGGATAGGGGCTGAGCAACGCCGCCGCTATTTGCGGCAAGGCCGCGTTCTTGGCGCCGGAGATCGTCACCGCGCCCTCAAGCCTGTGCCCGCCGACGATCCGCAATTTGTCCATGGCTCTGACCTAATCCCGAGCTGTCGGCGAGTCTACGATCTTTTCATGTCCGAATCGTCGACATGCCCGAAGGCTGGGCCGCAACCGCACCAGTCGAGATTTGATGGTTCATTCTTGGCTGTCAATCAGAGGCGGAATAATTTATTCCTTGGCTTGGCGTTGTCTATGACAGGTAATGGGGGAACGCATGTCCGTCCTGAAGAAGATCGAGGCCAAGCTCGAAGTCATGGCGCCCGGCGACCGCGAGATCGGTCAGTATATCGTCGATAATCCCGACCAGATGCTCCGCCTGTCGACGGCGGCGCTTGCCGCCGAGATCGGCCGCAGCCAGTCGAGCGTCGTCAAGTTCAGCCAGAAGCTCGGCTATTCCAGCTATCAGGAGCTTAAGCTCGCCGTCAGCGAGGCCAAGTCGCAGGAATGGCACGTGCCGGCCGGCATGATCCACGGTTCGATCGAGGTCGGCGACAGCTATCTGGTCATCCTGCGCAAGCTGATCGGCAGCAAGCTTTTCTCGATGCAGCAGACCGTCGCGGCCAACACCGAGCAGGAAATCGGCAAGGCCCTCGAAGCATTGAATGGTGCGCGCCGCATTCATTTGGCCGGCGTCGGCGCATCCTCGCTGGTGGCGCGCGATTTTTCCTACAAGCTGATGAAACTCGGCCGCAACGTGCTGCACGACAGCGACAGCCATGTGCAAATGGCCAATGTCTCGACGCTTGGAAGAGGTGACGTGCTGTTCGCGCTCTCCTATTCCGGGGCGAGCATCGAAACCCTGCGGATAGCTGAACTTGCCCGCAAACGTGGCACCACCGTGATCGCCGTCACCGGACTTCGCGACAATCCGCTGAGCCGGGTTGCCGACATTCGCCTCCACACGATCGCCGATGAAGAGCGCGCGCGCTCGTCATCGATAACTGCGCGTGATGCACAACTGACGCTGACCGACCTGCTGTTCATCCTGCTCGTGCAGAAGCAGCCTGACGCCAACGAATACGTCCACAACAGCGAATTGGCCGTCTCGGTGCTGAAGGCTTAGTGGTGTTCGCAGTCTCGCGTTAAGGCTCCCTGTTCTCGGAGAAATGCCCGCGCCGTAGGGCCTTCAGCGCGAGCGCGTCCGATAGGTCGACACAAGTGGCCTGACCAAATGTGGGCACCCGACCGGAAATGCCCAGGTCCAAACAACTGTTGACAACAGCATCTGTTGTTATATCAACATTCAGCCTCGAATTCGACCGGCCGGGTGAGACAATGGACGACCTTGGAGCACAGGAACAAGCGGTTCTCGACCTCATTGCCGCGAACCCATTCGCCGGCCAGCAGGACATAGCAACGGTGCTCGGCATCGCCCGCTCGACGGTTGCGGCCCACATCGTGCAACTCGTCAACAAGGGATACATTCTCGGCCGTGGTTACGTCTTGCCGACGTCCAAGCGCATGGTCTGCGTCGGCGGCGCGGTGCTCGACCGCAAATACCACGCCAAGAAGGATCTGATTTTCGAGACGTCGAACCCGGTCGACGGCTATCGCAGCTTCGGCGGGGTTGCCCGCAACGTCGCCGAAAACCTTGCCCGCCTCGGCGTCGACATAAGCTTCGTCTCGATCGTCGGCGACGATGAAACCGGCCGCTCACTGGTCCGGCATCTGCGCGACCTCGGCGCCGATGTCAGCCAGATCATCACCACCACGGAACGGCCGACGGCGGAATACGCGGCCATCCTCGACCGCAACAACGACCTCGTGCTCGGCATTGCCGACATGGAGATATTCGATCTGTTTTCGTCGTCCTATCTCGACCGCTTCTGGCCGCATCTGGCTTCGGCGACATGGGTGTTCATCGACTGCAATCTGCCGGCCGCGACCCTCGCGGCACTGATGTCGCGCAAGCAGGGTGCGCGCTTCAAGCTCGCCGTCGACACGGTATCGGCGCCGAAATCAGCGCGCCTGCCGAAGGACCTGACCGGCATCGATCTTCTGTTCACCAATCATGACGAGGCCAATACGATGCTCGGCATGACGGATGCCGACAGGCGGCTGACGCCGGAGGAAGCAGCGGCAGCGCTGCGCGCGGCCGGCGCCGGCGAGGTGATCGTGACCGTGGGCGCGCATGGATTTGCCGTTGCGACTGAGAGCGGTGTGACGACCATGCACTCCGTCCCGGCGCAGCCCGTCGATATCACCGGCGCCGGTGACGCGATGATCGCCGGCACACTGTACAAGGTGCTTTCGGGTGAGCCGGTCGCTCATGCCGTGCGCACCGGCGCGCTGCTTGCCACACTGACCACCGAGAGCGAAGCCAGCGTCCATCCCGATCTGTCGCCGCGCTTCCTTGCCGCCGGCATGTACCGCATTCCTGCCTGAAAGCGAGATGATATGAAACCTTTCCTTGTCCACCTGAACGATGAAGTCGCTGCTGCGCTTGATGAAGGCCGCGCGGTGGTGGCATTGGAATCGACGATCATCACCCACGGCATGCCCTATCCGGCCAATCTGGAAACTGCCCGTGGTGTCGAGACCGTGGTGCGTGAAAACGGCGCCGTGCCCGCCACAATCGCAGTGGTCGCCGGCAAGATCAAGGTTGGCCTCGACGACCGTGAGCTGGAAGAGCTGGCAGCGGCAAAGGGCGTGGTCAAGGCTTCCGGGCGCGATCTCGCCGCCATCATGGTGCGCGGCGGCTCGGCCGGAACCACCGTCTCGGCGACGATGCGGATCGCCGCGTTAGCCGGGATCGGCATTTTTGCGACCGGCGGCGTGGGCGGCGTGCATCGCGGCGCCGAAGCCACTTTCGATATCTCCGCCGACCTGACCGAACTCGGCCAAACCGGCACGACCGTGGTCTGCGCCGGAGTTAAGTCGATCCTCGATATTGCGAAGACGCTGGAATATCTGGAAACTCAGCGCGTCCCGGTGATCGCCTATGGGAGCGATGATTTTCCGGCTTTCTACACCCGCTCCAGCGGGCTCAAGGCCGATCATCGCCTCGACACGCCCGACGAGATCGCGCGAGCCATGCTGCTGCATGACGAGATGGAATCCGGCACCGGCATTCTCGTCGCCAACCCTATTCCCGAAGCGGACGCGCTCGATCCGGCGTTCATCGACGGCACGATCGCAGCGGCCGTGGCTGAGGCCGAGAAGCGCGGCATCGGGCGCAAGGAACTGACGCCGTTTCTGCTCGCACGCATCAATGAGCTTTCGCAAGGCCGCAGCCTGAAGGCCAACATCGCGCTGGTCCGCAACAACGCCGCGCTTGCTGCCCGCATCGCGGTTGCGCATGCGGAATTGAAGGGCGCGACCAGATAGAGACAGCGCCCGGCCAGCGCTACGCACCTTCGATTTCAGCCCGGCGCGAGGTCGAAGATGCGCCCGGCATTGAGGATGTTGTTCGGGTCGAAGGCTGCTTTCAGGCGCCGCATGGCCGCGATCTCGGCGTCGCTGCGCACAAGGTGCAGCCATTCCTTCTTGTCCAGGCCGATGCCATGCTCGGCCGAGACGCCGCCGCCAGCCGCGGCCACGCGCCGGTAGACGATGTCGTATGCGGCCGCCGGATCCCCGGTGCGAACCTGATAATGCAGATTGCCATCGCCAAGATGGCCGAAGACGTAGATGTCGGCGCTGCGGTCGACGGCCTTGATGACGGCTTCTGTTTCGCCCAGGAAAGTCGCCATTCTCGCCAGTGGGATGCTGATATCGACGCCGATCAGGCCTGCCATCGAAAACAGGAAACGGTTGGCCTCCTCGCGCACCGCCCAGAGCGCCCGGAATTCGCGCGGCGATTGCGAGACGACCACGTCGTCGATCACGCCATCTTCAACCGCCTGCATCAGCACCGCGGCAAAACGTTCGCGGTCGCGGTCGGGCTCGCTGCCCTGTATCTCGGCAAGCACATAGACGGGCGAGCCGACCGGCAGCGGCGCCGGCGCCTCCATGCCGGCGATCATGGCGCCATAGAGCGGTGCGAAATTCACCTCATAGGCCGATAGCAAGGGCCCGAGCTTCCGCCTGAGCAGCGCAAGCAACGTGATCGCCGCGTCCAGCGAAGCAAGCGCGCAGAAGGCATTGATCTCGGTGGCCGGCTTCGGATGCAGCCGCAGGCATGCGCGCGTGACCACGCCGAGCGTGCCTTCGCTGCCGATGAACAATTGGCTGAGGTCGTAGCCGGAGTTGTCCTTCGCCAAACCCTTGAGCGAGGTCAGGATACTGCCGTCGGCAAGCACCGCTTCCAGCCCAAGCACCTGCGCCCGGTACATGCCGTAGCGCAGCACACGGATGCCGCCGGCATTGGTGGCGACATTGCCGCCGACGGTGGCCGTGCCGCGCGCTCCGATGTCGACGCCGAACAGCAAGCCGGCCGCATCGGCGGCTTCCTGCACCGCTTGCAGCGGCGCGCCGGCCTCGGCGATGATGGTCGCCGCCTCGCGGTCGATAGCCTCAACGGAAGTCATGCGCTCCAGCGACAGCACCGCTTCGCCGCGCTGGATGCGCGCCGCGCCCGCAAGACCGGTGCGGCCACCCTGGACGACGAGCCTTTGCCCGACCTCGTTGCACAGGCGCAGAACGTCCGACACCTCGCCGGTCGTGCGTGGACGCAAGACGATCGCCGGCGGCGCGCCGTCCTTGCCGTCGGGGTCTTCCCGGTAGCGTGGTCCGGCCTCCTCAGCCGAGACAATCGCTGACCTGTCCAGCCGCTTTTCCAGCCGCGACAGAAGCTCGGTAATTTTCTGCGACATGTGGCTCAAGGACATGAACGGCCCGGGCGCATCGACGCGGCCGGGAGAGGGAAGGGCGAGGGCTGTGAAAGCGGCCGTGGCTGATTTCTACTGTTCAGCAAATGTGCGGAAAACCCGCCAAGAATACAGCCGGTTGTCTTCGCCATGCGTCGCTCCTGTAACAGGTCGACCATAGGCGCGGCCGGCTATTTGTCAAACCTTTGACCGCAAGCGCTTACCTGCGGGCGGCCCAGTATTCTGGACCGAGGCAAACGCTCACTCACGCGTCCCAGGCGCCTCAGCCTCGGCGCAAATGAGCTTGATGTCGGCTCCCGCCGCCCAGGCGCCGATATCCTCCCGCCGCAGTGCCGCCGCCATCATGTCCGGAAACAGATCCGGGGTGCAGGCGAAGACCGGAATGCCAAGTGCCGCGAGCCGCGCTTCTCCCCGCCTCGACGCAGTATAGATAGCGGTTTGTGAAGAATTATTATAGCTCTGGCATGGTGAAGATTGGCATGCCTTGGCCCTGTTTTGATGGACCAGGACGTGCCTCAGACGCAAATAGTATCGACTGTTATTCGGCGGACAGAACGGGCTTTGGTAGCCGGCGGCCTTGGCGGAAGCGTTCAGGCTCTGCCCTTCAGGAACTCGATCACCATTGCCGCGGTCCAGGTGAAGCGATTGCCGCCGAGCGGCTCGCCGTTGAGGGGATCGTAATATTCGGCAAAACCGCTCTCGGCGATCAGCTCGAGACTGGATTGCGTGATGCGTTGTGCGATTTGGCTGTGGCCGGCGACGGCAAGGCCGTCGGCGATCATGTAGTTGACCACCAGCCAGACCGGGCCGCGCCAGTAGCGCTTTGGGTCGAAGCGCCCATCCTCAGGATCGTGCGACGGGACGATGCAACGCGTTTTGCCGGCGATGCGCTCGATCGTTGCAGCGATGGTCGCTGCCCGGCTTTCCGGGATGGCCGAAAATACCGACAGAATGCCGCCGACCGACGCGCTGTCAACATGCTTTCCGGCCACTCGGTCGAAACAAATGTACTGGCCATGCGCGTCGCTCCACAGCCGTTCCATTGCCGAAAGCCCCTTTTCGGCACGGGCGCGATTGGCTTCTGCGATTTCGGTTTCGCCAAGTGCCTCGGCGAGATCGGCAAGGTCGGCGGCGGAACGGATCAGGATGGCGTTGAAGCCGGGATCGACGACCTGGAATGGCGAGGCATCGTGCAGCCGGGCATTGTCCCAGCCAAGCCCGCGGAAATGCTGCAACAGCCAGACATAGCGGTCATACTGTGCCTTGGTTGGACGATGCGCCGGATCGGCGTGCAGGATGTCGCGGCGGGTGTAGGGCTCGACGCCTTCGGTCGGCACGCGCTCGAACGCCTCGTCCCAGTCGATCGAGTTGTCGCGACCGGACTCCCATGGGTGGATTATGGCGACCAGCCCTTCGCCGTCCGGGTCGCGATTTTCGTAGAACCAGCGGTGCCAGGCATCGATTTTCGGCAACAGCGCGCGGGCGCGCTCGGCCGCCAGGGTCTTGTCCTTGGCCTGGTCGAACAAGCGGCGCACGGCAAAGCCGGCGACCGCCGGCTGGGTGATGCCGGAGGTGGCAGTCGGGCGATTGGTTCGCCAGACCTCCGGCCCGGGGAAATAGCCGTCGCTCCAGACATGGAAGACGATGTGCGGCACCATGCCGTCTGGCCATTGGTGGGCGAACAGCGTGTCGATCTCGGTCCAGGCGCGCGCCTCGTCATAGTGGGCAAGGCCGAGCGCGGTCAGGCAGGAATCCCAGTTCCACTGAAACGGGTAGAGGCCCTTGGTCGGTATGGTGTAGGTGCCTTGGTCATTTTCCCTGAGCACCTCGACGGCGCGGGCGATGGTTTCGTCGACAGCAAGAGATATCATCGGGGCGTTCGTACTTTCAGAATCGAAGGGGATCAAAGGGCGTTGGTGGTTTCGGGATCGAACCAGCGGATGCGATCGGGTTTGGGCGAAAGCCGCAAGTGATCGCCGACGGCGACCGTGGCATTCGATTCGAGGATGGCGCGGAACAGGCCGCCCTCGACGTCGCAGGTGACCAGCGTGTGCGGTCCGAGCGGCTCGACAACGCGCACGGTGGCGTTAATACCTTCGTTGCCGGCGTCCACATCCTCGGGGCGAATGGCGAATTCTATCGTCTGCTTGTCCGATTTGGGGCCGGGCAGCGTCAGCCCGGCGACGGTCCAACTGCCGTCGGCCGTCTTCGTCGCCGGGATGAAATTCATCGGCGGGTTGCCGATGAAGGAGCCGACGAAGCGGGCCGCCGGATTGCGGTAGACCTCTACCGGCGAGGCGGCCTGGACGATACGGCCCTGATGCATGACGGCGATGCGGTCGGCAAGGCTCATCGCCTCGACCTGGTCGTGGGTAACGTAGATGGTGGTGGTCTTGGACGCCGCGAGCACACCTTTGAGCTCGGCGCGCATTTCGAGCCGCAGCAGCGCGTCTAGGTTGGACAGCGGCTCGTCCATCAAGATCACGTCAGGCTCCATCGCCAGGGCCCGGGCCACAGCCACGCGTTGGCGCTGACCGCCGGAAAGCTGGCCCGAATAGCGCTTCAAAAGCTGTTCGATATGCATTAGCTCGGCGGTGCGGTTGACGCGCCCGTCGACCTCCTGCTGCGGCAGCTTCTTCATGCGCAGGCCGAAGGCGATATTCTCGAATACCGTCAGGTGCGGAAACACGGCGTAATTCTGGAACACCATAGCGATGCCGCGTTCGCGCGGCGGCAGATGGTCGACGCGACGGCCGCCGATCCAGACCTCGCCCTGGCTTGGCGTTTCCAGCCCGGCGACGATCCTCAGCAGCGTGGTCTTGCCGCAACCCGAGGCGCCGAGCAGCACCATGAATTCCTGGTCGGCGATGGTCAGGTCGATCGAATGCAGCGCGGTGAAGCCGCCGAAACGTTTTGCCACCTGCTTGATGACGATCTCAGCCATCGGCGTTCTCTTTTGTGCGCGTCATCGATTGGCGATCCCCCACATGGCGAACAGATATTTGCGGACGGCAAAAATGAAGATCAGTGCCGGGATAACCAAGGCAGCACCGCCGGTGAATTTGAGGTAGAGCGGCGATTCGCCAAGGCTCTGCAGCAGGAAGGCGGTCAGCGTCCGGTTCTCGATGGTGAGCACGGCGGCGGCAAACACCTCGTTCCAGGAGATGGTGAAGGCAAACACCGCGGACGCCGCGATGCCCGGCAGCGCCAGCGGCAGAATGACTTTTCGGAATGCCTGCAATCTCGTGCAGCCGAGCGTCCAGGCCGCCTCCTCCAACTCGACGGGAATGCCGGAGAACAGCGAGAAAGTGATCAGCACCGCAAACGGCAGCGCCAGCGTGGTGTGGACCAGCGCCAGCCCGATCGCGGTGTCGTCGAGGCCGGTGCGGATGAACATCACCGCCAGCGGCAGCGCCAGCAGCGGCAGCGGGAAGGCGCGGGTCATCAGCACGAGGAAACGGAACGTTTCCTTGCCTGGGAAATCGAAGCGCGACAGTGCGTAGCCCGCGGGTGCGCCGAAGCCGATCGAGAGGATCATCGTCAGCGTAGCGACGAGAACGGAGTTCCACAGCGCCTTGGCGACGCCGGCGAAATTGATGAAGAAAGAAAGGCTGCCGAAATCGAATGACGGGAAGAAGCGCTTGGGAAAGGCGGTCACCTCTTCCGGCGACGACAGCGCGTTGACGATCAGCAGATAGATCGGCAGCAGCACCCAGACGCAAAGCAGGATGACCGTTGCGACCAGCAACCAATTGCCGGCTTTGCGGGCCTCAGGCGCGGCGATCGAGATCTCCGCGACGGTGCTCATATCCGCGCCTCCTTCGGCACACGCAGCACACGCAGGAAGAACAGTGTGAAACCGATCGAGATGGCGAGGATGAACAGCGCCATGGCGGCGGCGACATTGTGGTCCTGCAGCGTGAACTGCCAATTGTAGGTCTCGCCCATCAGCACCGGCAGATTGGTGCCGCCGAGTGCTGCAACCACGGCAAAGACCTCAAAGGCAAGGATGACGCGCAGGATGATCGCCGTCTGCAGGCTTGGGCGCAGCAGAGGCAGCGTGATCTTGATGAAGCGCTTCCACGGGCTAGCGCCAAAAACCTCCGCCGCCTCGTAGTATTCCCGGGGGATCAGCCCCATGCCGGCGACCAGAATGACCATCATGATGGCGGTCGCGCGCCAGATCTCGGCCAGCGCCACGGCGATGAAGATCGTCAGCTTGCTCTGGTAGCCGAGGAACATGACCGGGCTGTCGATGACGCCGAGATTGGAGAGCAAGGTGTTCAGGAAGCCGGACTGGTCGAAGATGGCGAGCCAGATCAGCCCGGCGGCCAGATCGGAGATGCCGAGCGGAATGGCGAAGATATAAAGCGCGGCGCTGCGTCCCGTTTCGAGCCGCGACACCGCGGTTGCCATCAGCAGTGCCATGACCAACTGAATCGGCACGACGACGACGCTCAGCAGTAGCGTATTGCGGACAGTGACCGGAAACTTCCAGCTGCCCGCCATGGTGCGGAAATTGTCGAGCGTAAAGCCGCCGTCGCGGGTTAACGCCTCGAAGGCGACCAACACGAACGGGTAGAGGAAGAAGACGCAGAGGAACAGCGTCGCCGGTGTCAGCAGCAGATAGGGCAGGGCCTTGCTGTGCATGGAGCGCTCTCTATTCGAAGCTTCAAAAGGGGTGGGCGCCCGGCGCGCTGGAAATCCGGACGCCCGGGAGGATTCTTAATCGACCGGGCAGGCGCCTTGCGAGGGCTTGTCGGGCGCCCAGCACGGCGCCTTCGCCTGTTCGATGATCGCTTTCAGCGCCGTCGCCTGTTCGTCGAGCACGCCGTGCACATCCTCGCCGCCGAGCACGATGCGCTCGAAGCTGTCGGTGTAGATCTGATTGAACTTGCCGCCGAGGCCGCCAAGTCCCATCGGCAGCAGCGCCGGCAATGCATCGGGAGCTCCGGTCATGGTGGCGATCACTGGGCTGAAGGCCTTCACCGAGGCCGGCATGTCGTCGGGCAGCTTGACGTCGACGATGGGGAAGAAGTTTGTCGCCTTCAGCGTCGCGATCTGGGTTTCCGGTTTCAGCATATAGGCGACCAGCGCCTTGGCCTTGTCCATGTCGGGCGAGGTCTTCGGGATAGCGACGCCGGCCACCACCGGCATGTAGCCGCGGCCTGACGGGCCAGCCGGCGCCGGGAAGGCGACGAAGTCATCGGGTTTCTGGTTGAAGGCGTCGGCGAGGCGCGCCACGTGATCGAATGCCACCCAGACTTCGCCGGTCAGCAGCGGCTCCTGCATGAAGGCATAGTTGGTCGAATTCGGGTTGGTGTATTGCCACAATTCCTTGAACTTGTTCCACGCCGTTTCGGCCTCCGCCGAGCGGAACTTCGTCACCATCGAGCCGGTATACGATGGAAGGAGAAAACCCTCGAAGAAACGGTGCTTCAGCCCTTTCGGGCCGGCCGGAAAACCGAATTTGGGCGAACCGGTCTTTTCAGCGATGTTTTTCGCCCACTCGATCAGTTGGTCATAAGTGATGGTGTTGAGATCGGTGCCGGCCGGCAGATATTGCAGCGCCTGTTTGTTGGCCGCCATCAGAAAGGTGGCCTGCATCCATGGAAGGTACTTCTGCTCGCTGGTGCCGAGCATGCCGAGCTTCTTGTAGGTCTCGTTGACCTTGACGCCACCGAGATCGACGCCAGAGAGATCGACAAGGTTCGCGCCGACGGTGGAGAAGTCTCCGTGCAGGCCGCCGAGCACGCCTATGGTGCCGGCGCCGGCCTGCAGTTCGGCCTGAAGGCGGGTGAGCCAGGGCCCGTCCTCGGCGACCTGATAGTCGACCTGGCCGTCAAACCCCTTCAGCACTTCGCTGCGCATCTTCTGTGTCTCTTCCACTGGTCGCGCCTGTGTCGACCAGAACAACACCTGCTGGGCTTGTGCTGCGCCGGCAGCAAGCGACAACGCCAGCACCGCACCTGCCAATGTCCTCAACGCATTCATCGTCGTCTTCCTCCCTGGTTGTGCGCCGCTAAGGCGTCAGTTCCGTCCTGTGGGTGCCGGGCCATGGCTTGCCCGCAAGACAAGTGTCGGCCGGACCAGCCGCGTCAGTGGCGCGTCCGGCCTGTCGCCGATGACGGTCAGCAGCATCTCGCCGATCTCGCGCGCGCACTGGCGGATCGAGGCGTCGAAAGTGGTCAGCCCCGGCGGCGCATAGGCGGAGGCGGCTATGTTGTCGAAGCCGATCACCGAAAGGTCGCGAGGAATGGCAAGTCCGGCGCGCCCCGCCTCTTCCATCACAGTCAGCGCCAGCTCGTCGAACAGTGCGACAATCGCCGTCGGCCGCTCGGTGGCGTGCAGAAGCCGGTTGATTGCCTGGATGCGGGCACCGCGATCGAAACGCGGCGCCGTCGCCACATCGAGACTGACGGACGGATCGCCCCGGCGGGCCATCGCGGCGGCGAGCCCGTCCTGCCTGAGATGGCGAAATGTCATCGGCTCCGAAATCGTCACCAGGCCGAAATGGCGGTGTCCGAGATCGTAGAGCATGTCGAAGGCCTCGCCGAAAGCATGCGCGCCATCGGTATCGAGCCAATGGTAGGCAAAGTCGCCGTCGAGCAGCCGGCCATGCGCGACGAACGGGAAATTGCGCTGGCGCAGATAGGCAAGCCGCTCGTCGACCTCGGCGATGCGGGTGACGACGACCCCGTCGGCGCGGCCCGATTCGACGACATGGCGAAGCACGGAAAGTTCCGACTGGCCCTGCGCCGCTGCGGCCAGGATCAGGTCGGAGCCGTGCGAAACCAGCCCTTCGCCGAGCCCTGTGACGAATTCACCGAGGAAGGAGTCGACCAGATTGGGGCCGCGGATCGGAAGCACCATGCCGACAAAGCCGCTGCGGCCGGAGACCAGCGTGCGGGCTGCGGTGTTCGGCACATAGCCGGCCTGATGCGCAGCCTCGGCGACACGTTGGCGCGTTTTCAAGGCGATCTGCACGTGGCCGGCAAGGGCGCGCGAAACGGTGGTAATCGACAGGCCGAGCTGCGCAGCAAGTTCCTTGAGGGTGGTAACGCGGGCCGGCATCGTTTCTCCCGAACGAAGTTTGAAACGTTTGTAATGCGTCCAATCCAAATTGCAAACGTTTTAAATGCGCATGGTCGGTGTTGTTTCTTGCCCGTTGGTTAGCGCGGCCCAATTCGGCCCCGGCCGGCAAGCTCCTGGCCGGAGATTTAAACGCAGCGGTTGCTTGACTCGGGCGACGCCTTGTGAAAAATTTTGCAGCAACTGATAAAAATATCAAAGGGCGGAAATGGTTGGTTTTGGCAACGGCCTGCTGCGCGACGATGAGACCGGGATGGCCGCCCGTGCCGCCTGGCTTCACTATGCCGGCGGCCTGACCCAGTCGGAGGTCGCCAAGCGGCTCGGCCTAACCAGTCTCAAGGCGCATCGCCTGATCACCAAGGCCAATCAGGAAGGCCTGGTCAAAGTCTACATCGACGGCGAAGTCTCAGAATGCGTGGAGCTTGAGGATGAGTTGTCCGGCCGGTACGGCCTCGACTACTGCGAGGTGGTTCCGGACTTCGATGCCGAAGACCTGCCGCTCAAGGCGCTCGGCATTGCTGGCGCGCAGTTTCTCAAGCGCGAGATCGAACGCGGCGAAGAGGCGCTGATCGGCGTCGGCCACGGCCGCACGCTTGCCGCATGCGTCGAATATCTGCCGCGCATATCGGCCGGCAGGATCCGTTTCGTTTCGCTGCTTGGCGGCCTGACGCGCAAGTTCTCCGCCAATCCGCATGACGTCATCCACCGTGTCGCCGAACGCACCGGCGCGGAGGCCTATGTGATGCCCGTACCGATGTTCGCCAACACGGTCGAGGATCGAACAGTATTGCTCGGGCAGAAAGGCGTCAGCGATGTCTTCGACCTCGCCAAGTCCGCCGACTTGCTCATCGCCGGCATCGGCACCGCCGAACGTGAGGCCTCGCTTGTCGCCACCGGCATGATCGAGAAGGGCGAGATGGAGGAGATCCGCCGCAACGGCGGTGTCGGCGAACTGCTCGGCCATTTCTTCGACGATGCCGGAAAGGCCGTTGCGACGACGCTTTCCGACCGGGCGCTGGCACTGGCGCGCGAAGACATCAGCAACCGCAGGATTGTCGCCGTCGCCGGCGGCAAGGTGAAGGTTCGCGCCATCAAGTCAGTGCTGGAGGGCCGTTATCTCAAAGGCTTGATAACCGACGAGCGGACGGCGCGATCGCTCGTGGAACAGACGCCGGTCGGGTAGCCGGCAACCATTTCGTTGAAACTACCCTGTGGAGGAGAAGAGAAATGCATGAGAAAGAGAAAGACCTCATCGACGCATTCCTGCGTGGACAAGTCGACCGCCGTGGGCTGATCAAGGGCCTCGGTGCAATGGGCCTTGCCGCCAGCACCGCCGGCACACTGCTCAATTTCGGGCAGACCCGCGCCCTGGCGGCTGATTTCGACTGGCAGGCGCATAAGGGCAAGACCATCAAGCTGCTGCTCAACAAGCATCCTTACGCCGATGCGATGATTGCCAACCTCGACAATTTCAAGAAGCTGACCGGCATGGAAGTCGTCTATGACGTGTTCCCCGAAGACGTCTATTTCGACAAGGTTACCGCCGCGCTGTCGGCCAGCTCGCCCGAATACGATGCCTTCATGACCGGCGCCTACATGACCTGGACCTACGGCCCGGCCGGCTGGATCACCGACCTCAACGAATGGATCAAGGATCCGGCCAAGACCAACCCGAAATATGCCTGGGACGACTTCCTGCCGGGCGTCAAGAATTCCTGCGCCTGGAACGGCCAGCCGGGCGGCGCGCTCGGTTCGGAAGACGCCAAGCAATGGTGCATTCCGTGGGGCTTCGAACAGAACAACATCACTTACAACAAGGGCATGTTCGACAAGGTCGGCGTCAGCGTTCCCGGCAATATGGATGAGATGGTCGCTACGGCGGCGAAGCTCACCAAGGACGTCGGCGGTGGCGTCTACGGCATCGGCGTGCGCGGCTCGCGCTCCTGGGCAACGATCCACCCGGGCTTCCTGTCGGCCTACGCCAATTTCGACCAGAAGGACCTGAACGTCTCGGCTGACGGCAAGCTGTCGGCCGCGATGAACACCGCCGAATCCAAGGCTTTCCACAAGCAGTGGGTCCAGATGATCCAGGAGAGCGGCCCGAAGGACTGGTCGACCTACACCTGGTACCAGGTCGGCACCGATCTCGGTGCAGGTGCTTCGGCGATGATTTACGACGCCGATATCCTTGGCTACTTCATGAATGGCGGCGACAACAAGATGGCCGGCAAGCTCGCCTTTTCGGCATTCAAGGCCAATCCTGCCGCCAAGGCGCCGACGCCCAATATCTGGATCTGGTCGCTGTCGATGTCCAACTTCTCCAAGGACAAGGACGCCACCTGGTACTTCATGCAATGGGCATCCGGACCCGAGCATGCATTGTTCGGTGCGACCAAGATGGACTTCGTCAATCCGGTTCGTCAGTCGGTCTGGAACGACGAGATGTTCCGCGAGAAGCTGAACAAGAGCTATCCGGGTTATGTCGAGATGTTCGACGTCTCGGCGCCGGGCGCCAGCATCAAGTTCACCCCGCAGCCGCTGTTCTTCGATCTCACCACCGAATGGGCGGCGACGCTGCAGAAGATGGTGGCCAAGGAAGTGCCGGTCGACGAGGGCCTCGACAAGCTGGCCGAGAGCATCAACAGCCAGCTCAAGGAAGCCGGGCTCGGCTAAGCCGCGGCCAAGGCTGGCCCGTCCGCGGGCCAGCCTTTGAGATGTGATACGTTTGCGACGCGGTCCCGAAAGGTGCCGCCTGCTCGCCCGACCGGCCGCCTTGCTCCCTTGGGCGGCCGGGACGGCGAAGCAACAGGATGACGGAGCAGCCGATGACTGCGGCGACAATACAAAGAAACAGGCCGTCGGGCTTCAGGATCAGCAAGCGGGTGCTGCCCTATCTCCTCAGCCTGCCGGCTCTGCTGGTCTGCATCGGCATCCTGATCCCGTTCCTGACGTCGGTGGTCTATTCGTTCCAGCGCTACCGGTTGAGCCAACCCTGGGCGCGGCAGTTCAACTGGGGCGACAACTATATCTCCTTCTTCACCGACCCGAAGTTCTGGAACACCCTGGAGATCTCGCTGCTCTACGCCGGCATCACCGTTGTGCTTGAACTGCTTCTCGGTCTCGGCATCGCCATGCTGCTGCAAAAGCGCTCGACGCTGAACAACTTCATCTCGATCATGCTGCTGATGCCGCTGATGACGGCGCCGGCGCTCGCCGCGCTGATGTGGAAGCTGATGACCAATCCCGGTTTCGGCGTGCTCAGCTATCTCGCCAGCCTGATCGGGTTGCAGGATTTCCGCTGGGCCTCGTCTCCGTCGACGGCGCTGCTCACCGTCGTGCTCGTCGACATTTGGGTCTACACCCCCTTCATCATGATCCTGCTGCTTGCAGGCCTGCGCAGCCTGCCGACGCAGCCCTTCGAGGCGGCAGCACTCGACGGCGTGCCACGCAGCTTCGTCTTCTTCCGCATCACACTGCCGATGCTGACCCCCTACATCCTGACGGCGACCCTGTTCCGCCTGCTTGATTCCATCCAGCAGTTCGACATCATCTACGCCATGACGCAGGGCGGTCCGGGCGACACGCTGACCGTGTTCCAGGTCGAGGCCTACCTCAACTTCTTCCAGTCGACCAATGTCGGCCGCTCGGCGGCACTGATGATCATCCTGTGGGCGATCACCTATTTCCTCTCGAACATTTTCATCAAGAACTGGCTGCGGCTGCGCGAACGCGCCCGCGGCCAGGCATAGGAGGCTGGCGTGGAACACACCTCGCTTCTCGAACGCATCCTGCGCGGCATTGCCCTGGCGCTGGTCGTGATCTTCTTCATGTTCCCGATCGTCTGGATCCTGATGATGTCGTTCCAGACCAACGAGACAATCCTGCGGATTCCGCCGCAGCTTGTCTTCGAGCCGACGCTCGCCAACTACACTGCCTTGATCACCGGCAAGCTGATGACGGCGGCCGGCACGCTCGACATCGCCTTCATGCGCAACCTCTGGAATTCCGTCTTCCTGTCGGTCACCTCGGTTGCCGTCGCGTTGCTGCTCGGCGTTCCGGCGGCCTACGCCTTTGCGCGGCACAAATTCCGCGGCTCGGAGGACATTGCCTTCACGCTGCTGTCGTTCCGGTTCGCGCCGGCGCTGCTGGTGCTCCTGCCGCTCACCCTCTATTTCCAGAAGCTCGGGCTGGCCAACACCTATATCGGGCTGATCTGGGTCTATCAGTTGATCTGCCTGCCGTTGATCCTGTGGATCGTGCGCGGCTATTTCGAAGACATTCCCGCCGACATCGAATACGCCTACCGCATTGCCGGACATTCCTGGTTTGCCACCTTCCGCAAGATCGCGCTGCCGCTCGCCGGCCCAGGCATTGCCGCTGCCGGTCTGCTCGCCTTCATCTTTGCCTGGAACAATTTCGTTTTTGCGCTGGTGCTTGCCTCGGCCGACAAGCAGCCGGTGACGGTCGGCGCGCTCGCCTTCATCACCTCCTCGGGCATCCAGTATGGCCAGATATCGGCGGCGATCGTGCTGTCGATCACGCCGACGCTGGCGCTCGCGCTTTATGCGCAGCGCTATCTCGTCGAAGGCCTGTCGCTTGGCGCGGTGAAAGGATAGTCCGATGGCAAGCCTCGAACTGCGAAACATCGTCAAGCGCTACAAAAGCCAGACCGTTCTCGACAATCTGTCGCTGACCGTCGCCGACGGCGAAACGCTGGTCCTGTTCGGGCCGTCCGGCGCCGGCAAGACGGTGCTATTGCGGCTGGTCGCCGGCGTCATCGACCCCGACGAGGGAAAGATCCTCATCGGCGGCGAGGACATGACCGACGTCGACGCCGAGTTCCGCGGCGTCGGCATGGCATTCCAGAACTTCGCGCTATTCCCGCATATGACGGCGTTCGACAACATCGCCACGCCGCTGCAGGCGAAGCATTCGTCGCAGGGCGCGATCAAGGCCGGCGTCGAGAGCGTCGGCAAGCTGTTGAAGATCGGCCATGTGCTCAGCCACAAGCCGCGGGCTCTGTCCAACGGCCAGAAGCAGCGCACCGCGCTTGCCCGCGCCCTGGTCGGCTCGCCGCCGCTTCTGCTGCTCGACGATCCCTTGCGCAACGTCGATGCCAAATTGCGCTTCGAAATGCGGCTCGAGCTGCCAAGGCTGCTCGCCGATCGTGGCGCAACCGTTGTCTACGTCACCCAGGACTACAAGGAAGCGATGGCGCTTGGCGATCGCATCGCAGTGATGTCGCAGGGCGTCGTGAAACAGCTCGGCACGCCCGAACAGATCTATCGCGAGCCGGCCAACGTCGAGATTGCCCGGCTGTTCGGCGACCCGACCATCAACCTTCTGGACGTCAAGCCGGCGCGGGACGCCAAGGGCATCTATGTCGGCCTGTCCAACGTCCAGGTCCATCTTGCCGGCGCTCATGAGACGGCGGTCGGCCGCGACTGCGTGATCGGTTTGCGGCCGGAGGCGCTGGCGTTTGTCGATGAACGCACGCTCGGCGCCATCCCGGTGACGGTCGAGGCTGAGACGCCGCTCAACGAGAAGATCGTCACGCTGGTGCGCACCGTGCGCGGCCGTGAAATCCTGGTTTCGCGTCCTTCCGGGACACCGGGCCAATCCGAGGGCAAGGTCTACATTGCCGTCGACAGTAAAAGCGCCCTTTTGTTCGATCGCACAAGCGGCGAGCGCATCGGCTCGAAAAACGTCGTCAATTTGCGCAGCGGAGAAGCGGCATGAGCCCGACCGCAATCACCATTTCGGGCGTCGACAAGTTCTACGGTCCGATTGACCGTGGCGTACACGCCGTCAAGAACCTGACGATGGAAATCGTCAAGGGCGAGATCGTGGCGCTGCTCGGCTCCTCCGGCTGCGGCAAGACCTCGACATTGCGCATGATCGCAGGCTTCGAAGAGGTCTCGCGCGGCGCCATCGCGGTTGCCGGCCGCAAAGTGCACACGTTGCCGCCGGTCAGGCGCAACGTCGCAATGGCCTTCGAGGGCTATTCGCTCTACCCGCCGCTGACCGTGCGCGAGAACATGGCCTTCGCCCTCAAGGCCGCCAGGCTGGCGAAGAGTGCAGTCGATGCAAAGGTTGCCAACATCGCCAAGCTGCTCGAGATCGAGGACATTCTCGAGCGCTATCCGAGCTCGATCTCCGGCGGCCAGCAGCAGCGCGCCAGCCTTGGCCGGGCGCTGATCCGCGAGGCCGACCTGCATCTGCTGGACGAGCCGATGGGCCAGCTCGAGCCGCAGCTTCGCGCCGTGCTGCGCGGCCGCATCAAGCATTTCATCAAGGAGCGCGGCCTGACCGCGATCCTGGTCACCCACGACCAGACCGAGGCCAACGCGCTTGCCGACCGCATTGCCGTCATGGAGGGCGGCGTGCTGCAGCAGTTCGATACGCCTGACAGGCTCAAGGAGCGGCCGGCAAACCTGTTCACCGGCACCTTCGTTGGCGAGCCGCCGATGAATGTCTTCGAGGCCTATGTCGGCACGGCCGCCGGCAAGATCAGTCTCAAGCTGCCCGACGGGCTTTCGCTCGACTACGACAAGGATGCGTTCAGCGGCCCGGTTCGCGACGAATTGCTCAACCGGCAGCGCGTCGTCATCGGCGTCAGGCCCTATGCGGTCCGCCGCTCGAAGGATGG
Organism: Mesorhizobium sp. M1006; assembly: GCF_040318825.1. Classification (NCBI taxonomy): domain Bacteria; kingdom Pseudomonadati; phylum Pseudomonadota; class Alphaproteobacteria; order Hyphomicrobiales; family Phyllobacteriaceae; genus Mesorhizobium; species Mesorhizobium sp. M1006. Next base: position 30,571 of record NZ_JAMYMZ010000009.1, on the reverse strand, counting down.
TGTGCCGGCGACGGTTTCGGCCAATCAATGGCTCGGCGACCAGACCCATATCGCCGCCGATTTCGCCGGCGGTTCGCTGGTCCTGGTCGAACATGACCGAACCCGCTTGGAGCTTGGCGCGCCGATCAAGATCAGCATCGATCCGAAAAACCTTCACGTCTTCGATCAGGCGAGCGGCAATGCCATTTCGCACGGCACGGAGCTGGCTTGATGCAGGATGTGCTGATCGGCATCGACGCCGGCACGTCTGTCATAAAATCCGTCGCCTTTGACACGGCGGGCAGGCAGATCGCGTCCGCCGCGCTGCCCAATAAATACGAGACACTGCCGGGCGGCGGCGCCGAGCAGGACCTGACACGCACCTGGGCCGATACCGCGACGACCTTGTGCGAGCTTGCCGACAAGGTGCCGGATCTCGCCAGCCGGACCATTGCCATCGCCGTGACTGGGCAGGGCGACGGTACCTGGCTGATCGACAAGGATGGCGAGCCGGTTGCCAAGGGCTGGCTGTGGCTCGACGCGCGCGCTGCCGCGGTCGTCGAGGAGATCCGCGCGCGGCCGGAGGACCGGCTGCGCTTCGAAAAGACCGGCAGCGGGCTCGCTGCCTGCCAGCAGGGATCGCAGTTCGTGTTCATGAAGCGCCACATGCCCGCGATGCTTGCCAATGCAGCGACGGCGTTCCACTGCAAGGACTGGCTCTATTTCAAGCTGACCGGCCACCGCGCCACCGACCCGTCCGAGGGCACCTTCACCTTCGGCGACTTCCGCACGCGCGGCTATTGCGATGATGTGCTCGAGGTACTCGGCGTCACCGATCTCCGGCATCTGTTGCCGCCCATCGTCGATGGCACCAGGCAAAGCACCTCGCTGTCGGCGGCAGCAGCCGATGCGACCGGCCTGCTCGCCGGCACACCGGTCGTTCTGGCCTATGTCGATGTCGCCTGCACGGCGCTCGGCGCCGGCCTGTTCGATCGCGAACGCAAGCCGGGATGCTCGATCATCGGCTCCACCGGAATGCATATGCGGCTTGCCGAAACGCCGGACCAGGTTCTGCTCAACGAGGCTGCAACCGGCTACACGATGACGATGCCGGCACCCGGCGTCTTTGCGCAGATGCAGTCGAACATGGCGGCAACGCTCAATATCGACTGGGTCCTTGGCCTCGCCTCCGGCATTCTCGCCTCGCAAGGTATTACGCGGACCAATGGCGAGATGATCGCGCTGGTCGACCAGTGGATATCGTCGTCCGAGCCAGGCTCGCTGCTCTACCAGCCCTATGTCTCGGAGGCCGGCGAGCGCGGGCCGTTCGTCGATGCCAATGCCAGGGCCGGCTTCATCGGCATTTCGTCCAGGCACGGCTATGCCGACATAGTCCGCGCGGTGTTCGAGGGGCTGGCTTTCGCGGCACGCGATTGCTACGCCGCCATGGGCCCCCTGCCCAAGGAAATCCGCCTGACCGGCGGAGCGGCCAGGAGCCCGGCTCTGCGCAAGATCCTGGGTGCTGCGGTCGGCGCCGACATTCGCACCAGCGAGCGCGAGGAGGCCGGTGCTGCGGGCGCCGCAATGATTGCTGCGGTCTGCGTCGGCCAATACGCATCGATGGATGATTGCGTCAGCGAATGGGTCACGCCTTTGCTCCGTACGGCCGAACCCAGCGACCGGAAACTTGCCGCTGCCTATGAGGCGATGGCTCCGTCCTACACATTGGCGCATGAGGCGTTGCGGCCGGTCTGGCGCTCGATGGCCGCGTCCAGGCAAACCGACGTGAATTGAGAAGAGCATGCCCAAGAAAATTGCGATCATCGGCGACCGCTTCATGCTTCCGGAAGTGTTTCGCGAGAAAATCGAGGCGGCCTGCGGCGACAATCTCGACATCCGCAGCATTGAGACCGCTTGGCCCGACGAGCCGATGCAATTCGGCAATGCGGCACTTGGTCTGGACAAGGTCAAGGAGTATTTCGGCGATCCCGACGAGGTGGTGGATTTCATCGGCGACGCCGAAATCTTCGTCACTCAGCTTGCGCCGCTCTCCGAAAGCATGATGCAGCGCCTGCCCACGCTCAAGCTGGTTGCGGTCTCGCGCGGCGGACCGATCAACATCGACATGGCCGCCGCCAAGGCCCACGGCATCACCGTGGTCAATGTGCCCGGCCGCAACGCCAGCGCCGTGGCCGAGTTCACCATCGGCGCCATTCTCGCTGAAACGCGGCTGATCCGCGTCGGTCACGAAGCCTTGCGCAAGGGCGAATGGCGCGGCGATCTCTACCGCGCCGATCGCACCGGCCGCGAGCTCAACGAAATGACCGTCGGCGTCATCGGCTACGGCAATATCGGCACCAGGCTGGTTCGCCTGCTGCGCGCCTTCGGCTGCCGCATCTTGGTTTGCGATCCCTATGTGCAATTGAGCGCCGAGGACCGCAATGCCGGCGTCGAACTGGTTGCGCTGGACGATCTGCTGTCGCGCTCCGATGTGGTCACGCTGCATTCCCGGGTCACCGAGGAGACGCGCGGCCTGATCGGCAAGAACGCCATCGCCCGGATGAAACCCGGCGTAATCTTCGTCAATACCGCGCGCGGACCGCTGGTCGACTACGATGCGCTCTACGATGCGCTCGTCTCGGGGCAGATCGGCAGCGCTATGCTGGAGACGTTCGCCATCGAGCCGGTGCCTGCCGACTGGCCGCTGTTGCAACTGCCGAACGTGACGCTGACGCCGCATATCGCCGGCGCGTCGGTACGCACCGTGACCTACGCGGCCGAGCAGGCGGCCGAGGAAGTGCGCCGCTACATCGCCGGGCTGCCTCCGGTCAATCCATGCTGACGACAGGGCATAGAGCGAAATGAACGGTGAAACCGAAATCGTTGACCTCTTCGTCATCGGCGGCGGTGTCAATGGCGCCGGAATCGCGCGCGATGCGGCGGGCCGGGGTCTGTCGGTCATTCTTTGCGAAAAGGACGATCTTGCCGAGGGCACCAGTTCGCGATCGGGAAAGCTCGTTCATGGCGGTTTGCGCTATCTCGAATATTACGAGTTCCGCCTGGTGCGGGAGGCGCTGATCGAGCGCGAGGTGCTGCTCGAATCCGCGCCACACATCATCTGGCCGATGCGCTTCGTGCTGCCACACAGCCCCGATGATCGGCCGGCCTGGCTGGTGCGGCTCGGCCTGTTCCTCTACGACCATCTTGGCGGCCGCAAGCGACTGCCGGCCACCCGCACGCTCGACCTGCGCACCGCGCCAGAAGGCGCGCCGATCAAGGACAGCTTCAAGCGCGGCTTCGAATATTCCGACTGCTGGGTCGACGACGCCCGCCTGGTCGTCATCAATGCGCTCGACGCCGCGGAGCGTGGGGCCAGGATATTCACCCGCACTGCCTGCACCGCCGCCCGCCGCGAAAACGGCCTGTGGTCGGTGGAGATGCGCGACGGTCGAACCGGCGTCAGGACCACAGTCCGGGCACGGGCGCTGATCAACGCCGCCGGACCCTGGGTCAACGACGTCATCAACCGCGTCGCCGGCCAGAATTCCAGGCGCAACGTGCGCCTGGTCAAGGGCAGCCACATCGTTGTGCCGAAATTCTGGGAAGGGCGGCAGGCCTATCTCGTTCAGAACAGCGACAAGCGGGTGATCTTCATCAATCCCTATCAGGACGATCTGGCGCTGATCGGCACCACTGACATTCCCTATGACGGGCGGCCGGAGGACGTGACCGCCGATGCCAGCGAGATCGATTACCTGATCAAGGCAGTCAATCGCTACTTCAAGCGCCAGCTTGCGCGCAGCGACGTAGTCTACTCGTTTTCCGGCGTCAGGCCGCTCTATGACGACAATGCCGACAATCCGAGCGCGGTGACCCGCGATTACATATTCGAACTCGACGCACCGGCTGGGCAGGCGCCGCTGCTTTCGGTCTTCGGCGGCAAGATCACCACCTTCCGCAAATTGGCCGAGCACGCGCTCGACCGTATCGCCCCGTTCTGTCCGAAAATGGGCAAGCCGTGGACCTCGAAAGGGCACCTGCCGGGCGGCGATATCGCCAATGCCGATTTCGAGCAGTTTCTGGGCGACCTCGGCCATGAATTTCCCTGGATGCCGGCATCGCTGGTCAAGCATTACGGCAGGCTCTACGGCACAAGGACGCGCGATCTGGTCGGCGCGGCCACCTCGCTCGCCGAACTGGGCCGGCGCTTCGGCAAGGATTTTTTCGAGCGCGAAGCCAATTACCTGTTCGAGCATGAATGGGCCGAGACCGCCGCCGATATTCTCGAAAGGCGCACCAAGCACGGCCTGCATCTGTCCGCCGCGGAAAGAACCGCCTTCGAGGACTGGTGCTCGAGCCGGCTGGCAAAGGCCGGCTGATGGCCTTTACGCTTTCGCTCAACACCAATCCGCTGGTCAACCGCTTTGCGGAGCCGGACGACCTGATCGACGCGATCGCCTATCAGATCGGTATCAGGGACGTCCAACTCACCCATGAATTCGTCAATCCCGGCTGGCCGGCGGCGACGATCGCCAAATTCGTCCGCCTGTTCCGCTCCGCGCTCGACCGCACCGGTGTGCGCGTGACCTCCGCGATGACCGGCCCTTACGGCCGGCTCAATCATTTCGGCCATCCCGATGCCGACGTGCGGCGCTACTACGTCGACTGGTTCAAGACCTTTTCAGAAGTTTCGGCCGAGCTCGGCGCCGCAGGCATGGGCACGCAATTCGCGATCTTCACTCACCGGGATTACGACAATCCTGAACGTCGCGCGCGGCTTTTCGACATCGCGCTGGAATGCTGGCGCGAGGTCGCCGAGCATGCCAAAGCAGCCGGCTTGACCTACCTGTTCTGGGAGCCGATGTCGGTCGGCCGCGAATTCGGCCATACGATCGAAAGCTGCCGGGCACTGCAGCGCGAGATCGAAGCGGCCGGCATGGCCGTCCCGTTCAAGATGATGGTCGACATCGACCATGGCGACGTGACCTCGAGCAATCCGGCGGACACCGACCCTTATGCCTGGGCCGAAGCCTTTCCCAGGCAATCGCCGATCATCCACGTCAAGCAGTCGTCGATGAATAAGGGTGGTCACTGGCCGTTCATTGCCGCTCACAACAAGGACGGCCGCATCACGCCGGAAAAGCTGCTGGAGACGGTTCGCCGTGGCGGCGGCGTCGACAACGAGATCTGCCTCGAATTGTCGTTCCGCGAGCGCGAGCCCGTCGACCACCAGGTCATCGCCATGATCCGCGAGTCGGTCGACTACTGGGCACCCTTTATCGAGACCGGCAGGGCCGATCTCTTGCCGCGAGCATGATCGGATGAGCAGGAGCTGAGGCAGCTCCTGCTCAGAGCCGGAATACGTCAGCCAAATTTCGGATCGAGGCTTCCGGACTTGTAGCGCTTGGCCATTTCCGACAGCGGCAGCGGCTTGATCTTCGGTGCGTTGCCGGCGGTGCCGAATTGCTCGAAGCGCTCCTTGCACAGCTTCCGCATCGCGGCCATTGCCGGCGTCAGATATTTGCGCGGATCGAATTCGCTCGGGTTCTCGGTCAGCACCTTGCGGATTGCGCCGGTCAGCGCCATGCGGTTGTCGGTATCGATATTGATCTTGCGCACCCCGTGCTTGATGCCGCGCTGGATCTCTTCGACCGGCACGCCCCATGTCGGCTTCATCTGGCCGCCATATTTGTTGATGATCTCCTGCAACTCCTCCGGCACCGAGGACGAGCCGTGCATGACGAGATGCATACTCGGCAGACGGCGGTGGATTTCCTCGATGACGTTCATGGCCAGTACAGCGCCGTCCGGCTTGCGGCTGAACTTGTAGGCGCCGTGGCTGGTGCCCATGGCGACTGCCAGCGCATCGACACGGGTGTCGCGCACGAACTGTTCGGCCTGCACGGGATCGGTCAGCAGCTGGTCGTGGCTGATGACGCCCTCGACGCCATGGCCGTCTTCCTGCTCGCCGCCGCCCATCTCAAGCGATCCAAGGACGCCGATCTCGCCTTCCACCGAGACGCCGCCCCAATGCGCCATGTCGACGACGCGGCGGGTGATGCCGGAATTATAGGCGTAGTCGGCCGGCGTCTTGCCGTCTTCCTTCAGCGATCCGTCCATCATCACCGAAGTGAAGCCGTGCTGGATCGCGGTGACGCAGGTGGCTTCGTTGTTGCCATGGTCGAGATGCATGCAGACCGGGATATCGGGATGGATTTCGACCAGCGCGTCGATCAGCTTGGCTAGCACCACGTCGTTGGCGTAGGCTCGGGCGCCGCGGCTCGCCTGCAGGATAACCGGCGATTTGGTCTCCTCGGCTGCCTCCATGATGGCGAGGCCCTGTTCCATATTGTTCATGTTGAAGGCAGGCACGCCATAGCCGAATTCGGCGGCATGATCGAGCAATTGTCTCAGTGTGATGCGAGCCACTCAGTAGTCTCCCGTATCCGGTTTCGAGCCAGTGTTTGCGGGCCGTTCGGTTGTCGTCGAGCCCCTGATGCTTCTGGCCGGATTTCCGCGGCACCGCAACCGCTGGGCGCTCGGCCGGCAGCAATTCTTGTTACAGGACGCGACCAGAAGCGTCATGATATCCCATAGAGATATAACATTATCACAAAAATTTGGTGGCTTGTGCGACGTTTGGTGTTATATCTCGGAACCGGATTGCACGAGGAAGCCGCGGAAATGAAGAGCGACGGCCGTCGGCAAGGCATCATGGATTTTCTGATGGACATCGGCACCGCCAGTGTCGACGATCTTGCCTCACGCTTCGGCGTGTCAAAGATGACTGTCCACCGCGACCTCGACGAGCTCGAGGAAAGCGGCTTCCTGCGCAAGGTGCGCGGCGGCGCCTCGATCCAGCCGAGCAGCCTTTTCGAGAGCGATTTCCGCTACCGCCAGCGGCTGGCCGGCGACGAGAAGAAGCGCATCGCCGCCGCTGCCGTGACGATGATCGAACCGGGTCAGACGGTGATCATCGACGATGGCTCAACCGCGGGCGGCGTTGCTCGGCATCTTGCCGATCTGCGTCCGCTGACGGTGATCTCGAACAATCTGGCCGTCATCCAGGATTTGGCGGGCGTTGCCGGCATCAACCTGATTGCGCTCGGCGGCCAATACAACAAGAAGTTTCACGGCTTCTTCGGCCTGCTCGCCGAGGACACGCTGAAATCATTGCGCGCCGATGTCGCGTTCCTGTCGTCATCGGCCATCCATGGTGCCTCTGCCTTTCACCAGGATCAGGAAGTGGTCCAGACCAAACGGCTGATGATGGCCGCAGCAGCGCGCAAATATCTGCTGGTCGATCATGGGAAATTCGGCCGCACTGCCTTGCACTTCCTGACAGATCTCAAGGCCTTTGACACGGTCTTCACCGGCCGCGAGCCGCAGCCGCAGATGCGCGCCGCGCTGGATGGTGCCGGCGTTTCGCTGACAGTGATCGCAGAATAGGAGGGCACGTATGGTTTATTGGGTCGGCACCAGCTGGAAAATGAACAAGACGCTCGCCGAGGCGATGGCTTTCGCCGAGGCGCTGGCGGAGTTCGTCCCCGGTTTCGACGAGCGCATCCAGCCTTTCGTCATCCCGCCCTTCACGGCGATCCGCGAGGTCAAGAAAGCGCTGTCGCCGACGCGCATCAAGGTCGGCGCGCAGAACATGCATTGGGCCGACGCCGGCGCCTGGACCGGCGAGATCTCGCCGGTCATGCTGAAAGACTGCGGCCTCGACATGGTCGAGCTCGGCCACAGCGAACGGCGCGAGCATTTCGGCGAGACCGACAACGCCGTCGGTCTGAAGACTGCGGCGGCGGTGAAGCATGGTCTCGTGCCACTCATCTGCGTCGGCGAGACCCTGGCTCAACGCGACAGCGGGCAGGCCGCTGCGGTGCTGGCCTTGCAGGTGCACGGCGCGCTGCAGTTTCTCGAAGGCGCGGCGAAGGCGGCGACGATCCTGTTTGCCTATGAGCCCGTCTGGGCGATCGGCGACAAGGGCGTGCCGGCCAGTTCGGACTATGCCGACAGGCAGCAGGCGCTAATCAAGAAAATCGCACGCGACCTGCTGCCGGTGGTGCCGCCGGTGCTTTATGGCGGCAGCGTCAATCCGCAAAATGCCGCCGAACTGGTCGGCCAGCCCAACATCGACGGCTTGTTCATCGGCCGCTCGGCCTGGCAGGCGGACGGCTATATCGACATCCTCAAGCGCGCCTCGGCGGCGATCTGAATCACCAAACAGGAAGGAAACGGAACATGAAAATTGCCATTGGAGCTGATAGCGCCGGTAAGCCGCTGCTCGACGTCATTGCCGCTCACCTCGCTACCAAGCCCGGCCTCACGGTTAGCGACCTCAGCCAGTCGGGCTACTATGCCGACCTGTCACAGAAGCTCGCCCAGACCATCCTGGACGGCGAAAACGATCGCGGCATCCTGTTTTGCGGCACCGGCATCGGCGTATCCATATCCGCCAACAAGGTGCCCGGCATTCGCGCCGCACTCACCCACGACACCTATTCGGCCGAGCGCGCGGCAAAATCCAACAACGCCCAGATCATCACCATGGGCGCCCGCGTCATCGGCCCGGAACTGGCCAAGTCGATCGTCGATGCATGGCTTGCATCGGAATTCGATGAGAAGGGACCGTCGGCCGGCAATGTCCAGGCGATCGACAGGCTCGACGCGGCGAAGCGGGGTTAAGCCAGACTGTTCCACATCGCTCTGATAATCGTCACGGCCGATGCGGCGCCGGGGTCCATATGCCCGAGCGAGCGCTCGCCGAGCCGCGATGAGCGGCCCTTGGCGGCGATCATGTCCTTGGTCGCCTCGGCACCTCGTTCGGCCGCTGCAAGTGCAGCCTCCAGGCTCTCGGACAGGCTCTTGCCGGCTTCCTGCGCGGCACCCGCTGCTTGCGCAGCCGGCAGCCAGGCGTCGACCATGGTCTTTTCGCCGAGCTCGGCCTTGCCGCGATCCTGGATGCCTTGCGCCATCGCCCGGAGCATGGCGATGGTGTCAGCGTCCTCCAGAATTGCCTTGCCTTTGACGGCGGCGGCACCGCGCATGAAGGCGGTCGCATAGAGCGGGCCTGACGAGGCGCCGACCGCGTTGAGGAAGGATTTCGCCGCAGTGTTGAGCAGCGCCGTCGGCTCGGTCGCCGCGAGGTCGAGTTGCGCTAGTGCATCGCGCGCAGCTGTGAAGCCTAGTGCCATGGCGATGCCATGGTCGGCGTCGCCGATGACGCCGTCGAGTTGGCAGAGCCTGTCCTTGTCGGCGTCGATCGCCGCCGCGATCTCATCGAACATTCTTTTCAAGCCGACTGAATCGATCGAGGTCATGATGCTTTCTCAGCCGGCGCGGAACATGGCGCCGTCGCAAGGATGGTCGAGCATCGCCTGCAACTCGCCGTCGAGATGCATCAGCGTCACCGAGGCGCCGGCCATTTCGAGCGAGGTGCAGTAATTGCCGACCCAGGTCGCATGGACGGAAATACCGACGTCATCCAGCCTCTGCTTGACGCGTCGGTTCATGATGTAGAGCTCCATCAACGGCGTTGAGCCGAGCGAATTGACCAGAACGGCGACCTTATCGCCGCGCGCCGGCGCCATCTCGTCGAGGACCTTGTCCAGCATTTCGTCGGTGATCTCGTCGGCCGTTTTCAACTTTCCACGCGCGGTGCCTGGCTCGCCGTGGATGCCCATGCCGATCTCCATTTCGTCCGGGCCGATCTCGAAATTGGGCCGGCGGGTCTGCGGCAGCGAGCAGGGCGACAGCGCCACGCCCATGGTGAAGGTGTGATCGTTGGCCTTCCTGGCGATACGCTCGCATTCATCGAATGACAGCATCTGGTCGCATGCGGCACCGGCGGCCTTGAAGATGAAGAAATTGCCGGCGACGCCGCGCCGCTTCTGCCTCTGGTCGCGCGGCGCCGAGGCGACATCGTCGGTGGTCAGCACGGTGCGCACCTCGATGTCGTCCATTGCCGCCATTTCGGCGGCCATGTCGAAGTTCATCACGTCGCCGGCATAGTTGCCGTACATGAACAGCACGCCGGCGCCACCGCTGGCCGCCTTGGCGCATTCGAGGATCGGGTCCGGCGGCGGCGAGGCGAAGACATTGCCGATCGCGGCGGCGTCGGCCAGCCCCTTGCCGACGAAGCCGAGGAAGGTCGGCTCGTGGCCCGAGCCGCCACCGATGACGAGACCGACCTTGCCTGGGCGTGGGCCGTCGCGGGCGATGATGGAGCGCCGGCTGCCGTCCGCACTTCTGAGATGGCGCGGATGCGCGGCCAGGATGCCCTCCAGCATCTCATCGACGGAGCGGTTACCGTCATTGATGATCTTCTTGGTCTGCACCGGCATCCTCCCTGGTTTTCGTGAGATACTACAGCGCCTTACCGGGATTTCCACCCGCGACGGAGATTTCACGCCGCGATGCGTTCGCGTGCTGCCAGCAGTTGCACGCAGGCACTGGCCGCCTCTTTGCCTTTGACCCTGAAATGCTCGAAGAAGAAGCGGTGATGGTCCGCGCTGTCATGATAGTTGTGCGGCGTCAGCACCGCCGAAAGCACCGGCACGCCAGTCGACAATTGCACATTCATCATGCCGTCGATGACCGCGCTTGCAACAAACTCGTGCCGGTAGATGCCGCCATTGACGACGAACGCGGCGCCGAGGATAGCGGCATAGCGGCCGGTCACGGCAAGCGTCTTTGCATGCAGGGGAATCTCATAAGCGCCAGGCACATCGAAGACATCGACGGCAAAGCGTTTCTCTCCGAGAACCGCCAGTTCCGCCTCGAATGCTTCAACGCATTGGTCGACGATATCGGCATGCCAACGCGCGCGAATGACGGCAACGCGGATCGCTTCATAGTCGTTGTGGGAATGCTGATTCATGGGTCCATCCTTCCGTTTCGAACCAGAATCAGGACGCACGATACGGAGTCCGAACCGCGAAAGCGGACCGTCTTCCATTTCGTTCTCTTCCATCCGGACTGTGACCGTCGGCTCCGGAATCACACCGGATCTGCTGACCTCTCCGGCTAACCGGAAAGCGCTCGCGGGCTTGGGCCGAGACCCTTACCGCCGGTGGGGACTTTCACCCCGCCCTGAGAACATTGACGGCGTTTGTATGGAAGGGTCGGAAAGCGCTGTCAACCACCGTCGTCGTCGTCGATGGCGCAGAAATAGCGATCCGTTTCGACCTGGTCACCGTTGAGGGCGAGGGAGGAGAGCGTCAAATAGCGATCACAGGTAAGGCAGGCAGCACCTTGTCCAAGGTGATGGGAAATTCACGCACTCGCACGCCGGCCGCGTTGTAAACGGCGTTGGCGACAGCAGCCCCCGCACCGCACACGCCGAGCTCGCCGAGACCCTTTGCGCCAAGCGGGTTGGCCTTGTCGTCGTCTTCCTCGAGGAAGGCGACCTCCATATCGGGGACATCGCCATTGACCGGCACATGATACTCGGCAAGATCGTGATTGACGAAGTGGCCGTAGCGCGGGTCGAGCACCGTCTGCTCCATCAGCGCTGCACCGATCCCCCAGGTCATGCCGCCGATGATTTGCGAGCGCGCGGTCTTGGCGTTGAGGATACGGCCCGCGCCGATCACAGCCAGCATCCGGCGCATGCGGATTTCACCGGTATCGCAATCGACAGCGACCTCTGCGAAATGCGCGCCATAGGAATGCTGCGAATAGGTCTTGTATGACTGGGTGGTGGCGCCCGCGGCTACGGAGCCTTCGGCTTCGAGTCCATCGGGAGAGATCCCTCGGATAAGATCGGTCAGGCTCGCCGATCGCTGGCCGACCCTGACCTCGCCGTCGGCAAAGCTTGCCTCGGTGGCGTTCGCGCCGCGCAACGGCGAGGCTTCGTTCGACTGCGCCGCCTCCAGGATCCGTTCCTTGAGGACGTTGCACGCATTATACAAGGCCGAACCCGCGCTTGCTGCGCCCCAGGACCCGCCGGAGCCGGCGGTACGCGGGAAGCGGCTGTCACCGAGCTCCACCTTGACGGACGAGATCGGCAGGCCGAGGCTCTCGGCGGCAATCTGGGTCAGGATCGTATAGGTGCCGGTCCCAATATCGGTCATGTCGAGCCGCGCCGTCACCCGACCGTCCCGGTCGATCGCAACCCGCGCCGTCGCCGCGCCGATATAGTTCGGACGGATCGCCGCCGCCATGCCGTGGCCGATAAGCTTGCGGCCCTCCCGAGTTCGGCCCGGTGTCGGGTTTCTCCGCTCCCAGCCGAAACGGCGGGCGCCTTCCTCCATGCAGGCGACGAGATTGCGGGTGGAGAACGGCACGCCGCGCTCGGGATCCTGTGCCGGTTCGTTGCGGATCCTGAGTTCGATCGGGTCCAGACCGGCGCGCTCGGCGAGCTCATCCATGGCGCATTCGAAAGCCAGCATGCCGGGCGCTTCGCCGGGCGAGCGCATCCATTCGCCGCGGTTGATGTCCAGCGGAACCAGGCGATGGCGGGTGAGACGGTTCGGCGCCGCGTAGAGCGAGCGCGCAAAAACTGCCGTTTGTTCGCAGTACTCCTCGAAGCTGGACGTTGCCGACCAGACATCGTGTGCGATCCCGGTGAGCCGCCCGTCAGTGTCCGCGCCGAGACGTACCTGTTGGACCATCTCCGCGCGATGACCGGCATTGGCGAACATCTGTTGTCGCGTCAGCGCGATCTTCACGGGGCGCTGCAGCACCTGCGCTGCAAGTGCGGCCAGGATCGTGTCGGCATGGGCAATCAGCTTGGAGCCGAAGCCTCCGCCGATGAAGGGACTGACGATGCGCACTCGCTCGAGCGGGATGCGAAGCGTGCTGGCGACCCCGGCCCGGAAGTTCGCGAGGGTCTGCGCCGATGTACGGATCGTCAGCTCGTTGCCTGACCAGGCAGCAAGCGTCGCATGCGGCTCCATCGGATTGTGATGTTCGAAGGGGGTCCCGTAAGTGGAATCGATCTTGATCGGCGCCGTCGCAAAGGCGCGCTCGAAGTCGCCGACCACGCTGTCGGTCTCGAAGCCGGCATTGGTCCGCTTTGGCGCGTAGGCGTCGGCGATATGTCCCGGTAGATCGTAGAGGCCCGGCTCCTCGTCGTAACGTACTCTGATGAGGCCCGCAGCAGCGCGCGCCGCCTCGAACGTCTCCGCAACGACCAGCGCGACCGGCTCGTCGTAATACCGTACCCGATCGCTGTTGAGCGCGGGCCGGGGGCGCGTGAAGACCTCCGGCACCGTTGGCGTGACCGTTGGGCCGAAATCCGGCTGGGCCGGCGCATTGCGGTGCGTCATGACGAGCAGCACTGCCGGCGCCCGTTCGGCTTCGGTCGTGTCGATCTCGGCGATGCGGCCCTTGGCGACGGAGGCGCCGAGAATGTAGCCATAGGCTGTACCATCCAGCTCATTCTCGTAAGCGTATGTGGCGCCGCCCGTCACTTTGAGCGGACCGTCGATGCGGTCGATCGGCCTCCCGATGATGCCAGCATCGGCACGAGGTTTCACCCTTGAATGGGTGGCGGAGCCGGGCAGTCCGGGTATGGTCTCGTTCATAAGTCACCTAAAGATTTTTCATCTGGAGTTCGGAAACATCGAGGCCGCGACGACGCCGCTTCCTCGCACCTTTATGTTCGTCGCGCGGCGGCCGGAGCTCACGCGGCGATCTCGCCGAAATACTCGCGAAACTCGACCAGCCTCCCTGTTGGGCCGGCTCGCATGAAGATCGCATGCAGGCCAGTGTAGGGCGCGCCACCGATTGTCCCGCTCCCGCGATCGCAGACGATGACCCAGTCGGCGGCGAAGAGCTTGAGATCGACGGTCGATTTCGTGATCCTGTTCCCCTGCGCTTGATGCGCGGCGGTCCAGGCTGCGAGTGCCCGTTTGCCCTCTGGCGGTCCGTGTCGGCCTCGTTGCTCGCCGACAGGGAATTGGAAGGTCATCGTCTCATCGCAACAGTCAAGGAATGCCGTCCAGTCGCCAGAGGCCCAGCCGGCAAAGAAGGCGTCTACGGCGGCCTCGAGCCCGTGACGAGCTCCCGGGTCGGATGTGGCGCCCCAGGCTGTGGCGGCAGAGACGAGAAGGCCGCCACCCGCGGCGGCAACGGCGCGTCGCGTGAGTTTCATATCGATCTCCTGCTCGGCGCCGGCATCTGGGAACAGCGGTTCGGGGTCGTCGTCTCTGTCATCGCATCGCCTCATGCACTCTCGGCGGCAGCAGCCAGCGTGTGCCGTATCGTCCGTTTCGCCAGCGGGATCTTGAAACCATTGGCGCCATGACCGACGGCTCCGGCGAGCGCGGCTTCGGCCGCGTCGCTAAAGGCACCGTCGGATGCCGCCGCGCCTGCCAGCGCGCGCTCCGCCTCCGTCGCGCGCCAGGGTTTCGCTGCCACGCCGCCCATGGCGATCCGAGTGCTTCGGATACGGTCGCCGCTTTTCTCGACGATTGCTGCCACCGACACCAGCGCGAAGGCGTAGGAAGCACGGTCGCGCACCTTGCGGTAAACCTGTCGGCCGGGTGGCGGCGGCGGCAGGGCAACCGAGACGACTATTTCGCCGTGGCCGAGCACGGTCTCCACCTGGGGCGTCGCCTCGGGCAACCGATGGAAATCGCCGATCGGGATCGTGCGGGTCTCGCCGCCGGGCGAGACGGTCTCAATCCTGGCGTCGAGCCCGGACATGGCGACCGCCATGTCGGAGGGATGGACCGCAATGCAGGCTTCGCTCGCGCCGAGTACGGCGTGCATGCGATTGAAGCCCTGAAGTGCCGCGCAGCCCGAACCCGGCTGGCGCTTGTTGCAGGGCATGTTGCGGTCGTAGAAATAGGGACAGCGCGTGCGCTGCAGGAGATTGCCGCTGGTCGAGGCCTTGTTGCGTATCTGTCCGGACGCTCCCGCCAGCAGCGCTTGCGTGAGCATCGGATAACGCGACCTTACCCGCGGGTCGGCGGCAAGATCGCTATTGCGGACCTGGGCACCGATCCGAAGCCCGCCTTCCGCCGTCTGCTCGATCCGATCAAGCGGCAGCCGGCTGATGTCGACGAGATGCGCTGGGCGCTCGATCTCGAGCTTCATCAGGTCGAGCAGGTTGGTGCCGCCGCTGATGAACTTGGCGTCCGGCCGGGCCGCAACCGCGGCCGCCGCCTGCTCAGCACTCGCCGCACGTTCATAAGTGAAGGACTGCATTGCTCATGCCTCCTCTGCCGCGTCGCGGATTGCAGCGACAATGTTCGGATAGGCGGCGCAACGGCAGATGTTGCCGCTCATCCGCTCGCGGATCTCGGCATCGGTGGGAGCGACGGAAGCCGCTGCCACGTCGGCGCTCGCATGGCTTGGCCAGCCGGCCCGCGCCTCGCCCAGCATGCCAACCGCCGAGCAGATCTGGCCTGGCGTACAGTAGCCGCACTGGAAACCGTCGCGGGCGACGAAGGCGGCCTGGACCGGATGCAGCCGGTCACCCTCGGCAAGGCCCTCGACCGTGGTGATCTCGTCGCCTTCATGCATTGCGGCAAGCGTCAGGCAGGAATTGATCCGGCGCCCATCGACGAGCACCGTGCATGCGCCGCACTGGCCGTGGTCGCAGCCCTTCTTCGAGCCGGTGAGGCCGAGATGGTTGCGCAGGGCGTCGAGCAGCGTCGTCCGCGGGTCGAGCTCGATGGCAAGATCCTTCGCGTTGATCCGTAACGACATCGTCATCGTCGGTAGCGGTGAGGACGAGGACGACGCAGCCGTGACGGTCTCGGCCGGCTCGGCGTCAACCGGTAGTCCGGTAGCCAGGAGCACCCCGGTCGCAACACCGCCTTCCAATACCATCCGACGCGTCGGCCCGCTCCTGTTGTCCGTTTTGGCCATGCATGATCTCCCAGTCGCAATGAAGCCCAGACGGCAACTTGACCCGAGCGAACCCTCGAGTTCTGTCACCCAACGACACTGGAGGTGGGAGTGCGGGCGGCGGCTTTCTTTCAAGAAACCGGCGGCACTATCAGGATTCTGGAGAAGAATTCACCCGATAGGCACGAGGCGTCATGCCCCTCAGACGTCGGAAGGTCGTGGTGAAGTGGCTCTGGCTTGAGAAGCCGAGCCGAAAGGCAATGACACCGATCGACAAACCCGTTTCGCGCAGCAGCGCCTCCGCTCGCCGCACCCGTTCCTCGATCACATAGGCGTAGGGTGCAAGGCCGGTCGTCGCCTTGAAGCGACGCGCAAAACTGTCGACGGCCATGCCCGCGGCGGCTGCCAGCTCGCTTAGCGAAATGTCGGAATTCATATGCGCATCGATGTAATCCCGAACGCGACCAAGCGCCCGGCGGCTGAGACAGCCGTGACGTACAAACCGCGGTTGCTCCCCGCTCAGGTTGGCCACGCGGAGACTGACGAGGGCGACCAGATGCTCGACATAGGCAGTGTCTGGCTTGTGGCCGAGTGCCATCTCGTCACGAAGCGAACTCAAGAGCGTGGCGACGACCGCGTCTTTCTTGTTTACCAATATAGGCAGGTTCCTCAGGCGTTCGCATCCGGGAAGCCCGATATCGGGATCGATCCACAGGGCTGAATAGGAGAGGTTTACATCGCGATAGAAGCCCTGTCGTTCCGCGCCTGCCGGGACGAAGGTGAGGGCTCCGGGACGGTCCATTCCGTCGTAAAGGGATCGTGCCTCGTGCCGGATGGATGTATGGGACGTGCCGCCTTCTTCGGTCAGCACGATCAGATGATGAGGGGCTGTCCAGCGGAGCTCCGCCTCCCGGCACGCCCACCGCCGGTTGTCGAAGATGATCGAGGAGCTGACCCATGACGCGGTTTGCAGGGGCTCCGACTTCTCGTCCTGGCTCCGAACCCGTCCGTCACCAAGCAACGGTCTGAATGACATCGCGGTATCCCGCTGGTTCACTCGCCGAGCCGTGGGCAGCCCCGGCTTCGAGCGTTGGGCGCCGCCCCGCCGCTACGCATACGGCCGTCCATGTGGGACAGGCAACGGGCGTTTTTAACCGTGCCGTGTTCAAGAAATCGTGAGATTAGGCAAATCCGGAGCGCCCTCCCGGAAAAGCCGATCATCCGCGCTCGGGAAACATCACCCTCAGGCCTTCGCGCGAGGCCGTAGCGACACCGCGTTCGGTGATCAAGCCGGTGACCAGCCGCGCCGGCGTCACGTCGAAGGCCGGATTGGCCGCCGGCGTGCCTTCCGGGGATACGCGGACCTGGGCGATCTCGCCGGAAGCGGTCTTGCCCCAGACCAGTGAGACCTCGTCGGGCGAGCGCTGTTCGATCGGGATGTCGGCCAGCCCGTCGCCCACGGTCCAGTCGATCGTCGGCGACGGCAGCGCGACATAGAACGGCACGTCGTTGTCGGCGGCGGCCAGTGCCTTGAGATAGGTACCGATCTTGTTGCACACATCGCCGTCGGCGGTGGTCCTGTCGGTGCCGACGACGACCATGTCGATCTGGCCGCGCTGCATCAGATGGCCGCCGGCGTTGTCGACGATGAGCGTATGCGGCACGCCGTGGCCGGCCATCTCCCAGGCGGTCAATTGGGCACCCTGGTTGCGGGGTCGCGTTTCGTCGACATAGACATGGACTGGAATACCGGCTTCCGTCGCCAGATAGATCGGCGCGGTGGCGGTGCCGTAGTCGACGGTGGCCAGCCAGCCGGCATTGCAGTGGGTCAGGATATTGACTGGTTCGCCCGGCTGCTTGCGCGCCGCGATCGCCTTGATGATTTCGAGCCCATGGGCGCCGATGGCGCGGTTGAGGCCGACATCCTCGTCGGCGATCTCGCCGGCACGCCGATAGGCAGCCGCGGCACGTTCTGCCAGGGGAAGCGTCAGCAGGAAGCGCTGCATTTCGTTCAGCGCCCAGCGCAAATTGATCGCCGTCGGGCGCGTTTCGTGCAAGGTTGCCCAGACGGCGTCGAGTGCTGCATCCGACGGATCGTCGGCCATCTGCATGGCGACGCCATAGGCCGCGGTGACGCCGATCAGCGGCGCCCCGCGAACCCACATGTCGCGGATTGCCGTGGCGATGCCGGCGACGGTATCGATCTTTTCGATACGGAAATCATGCGGCAGCCAGCGCTGGTCGATGATCTCCACCGAACGCCCGTCGTCACTCGGCCAGATGGTGCGGTAGTGGCGGTCGCCGACGTTCAAATCCTGCTCTCCCGTTCGATCAGCGCGGCCAACCGGTTGACCTCGTCGATGCTGTGGATCTGGCGCCGGTTGACGGCGAGATGACGGCCGAATTTCAGCGCCTTTGCCTCACATCTGGCGCGCAGATCCGGATCGGCAATGGTCTCGAAATCGGCATTGTGGGCAAGGCCGAGAATTCGCCGGTGAACCTCGACGCCGGCAAAGCCGAGCAGATCGGTCCAGATCGAATGCAGCATGTGGTCTAGCGCCTGCTCGGCGCCAAGCCTGTCGCCCTGATCTTCGAACAGGCTCTTCTGGTAGAGCATGCCGGTACGCTCGGTTCGCCACAGATGCGAGAACTCGGCGCGAAACACCGACCATGTCTCGACCGTAACGCCGATCAGATAGTCACGCATGGCGTCGCGGCTTCCGTCCTGTTCATGGCCGCGCTGCGAGAAGAACGCCATCCAGAAGTTGGCGAGCAGCATGCCGACGTCGAAGGCGATCGGCCCGTAGAAGGCGAATTCGGGGTCGATCATCCTCGTTTCGGTGTCGGTGACCATGATCGAGCCGGAATGCAGGTCGCCATGCAGCAGCGTCTCGGCATTGGCAGCGAAGATGTGCTTCATGCGCTGCGCCTCGACCTTGAGGTCGCGGTCGGCGCGCAGCTCGGCGACAATGCCGTCGAGCTGCGGGCTGGTGTGCCGGTTCATCTTGGCATCGAAATATGGATCCGAGAAAACCAGGTTCTCGGTGATGTCGCAGAGTTCGACATTGTCGGCGAACAGCGCCAGATCGGCCTTGCGGTCCTTGGTCGCCATATGCAGATCGGAGCCGCGAAACAGCGTGCGGGCCATGAACAAGCCGATGTCTGTCGCGATGTTGGGCAATTGCCGGCCTTCGATCAGCGCCCGCCGCAGGATAATGTGCGGCGACAGATACTCCATGATGATCAGCGCCTGGCCTTCGTCGAAGTGATAGATATAGGGCACCGAACCCGGCGCCCGCGCCTGTTGCCGCGTCAGCGCATGGTATTCGAAGAAGGAGCGTTTTAGCGGCAGCGGCCAGCTGTCGCCGACCAGCCGGACGTAGGGCAGGGCCTGCTTGACGACGGCCGCACCCTCAGCACCCTCGACGATGAACACCAGGTTCAGATTGCCGTCGCCGACTTCACGAACCTTCCACTGGCTCGTATCCTTGCCGATCTGCGAACACAGGGCCTCGTTGGCACCGAGACGGCCCGCCAGTGTCTCGACCGACAGTGCTTCGAACGGCGATTTCCCAGTCATCCTCACCTCCCGCTCATGTGCTCCGATGATAGCGGAGCCAACGCGGTCGGGCCAAGCTAGGAAGCCTGCTGGCAATTGTCAATCGTGTTGACAATTGCCGATATAGCCCATAGCGTCATGTTCAGGGAGGAACGAATGGGCAATGATGCCGTGTTCCGCGTCGACGGCCTGAGGAAATCCTTTGGCCATATCGAGGTGCTTGGCGGCGTCTCGCTCGAATTGCGTGCCGGCGAAGTGACCGTGCTGATGGGCGCCAACGGCGCCGGCAAATCCACCCTCGTCAAGATCATCAGTGGTGTCTACGACCATGGCGGCGGCACGATGTCGCTTGCCGGTCACGTGTTCGACCCGAAAACGCCGGCGGAGGCGATCCGCGCCGGCGTCGTTACCGTCCACCAGAACATCAATGACGGTGTCGTCGCCGACCTCGACGTCGCCACCAACCTTACCCTCGACAGGTTGAGCGGCAGCGGCGTGCCGACCCTGTTCAATCCAGGCCGGGTGCGTCGCGAGGCAAAGGCGGTGGCCCACCGCATGGGACTGGCCATCGACCTCAAGGCCCGGATCAGCGATCTCTCTCTGGCCGACCGCCAGATGGTGGCGATCGCCCGCGCCATGGCGCATCGGCCGAAAGTGCTGATCCTCGACGAGCCGACCTCCTCGCTGTCCAGCGCCGAAGCCGACCGGCTATTCGCGCTGCTCGACCGGCTTCGCCAGCAAGGCGTGGCCATCCTCTACATCTCGCACCGTATGTCGGATATCAGACGGCTTGCCGATCGCATCATTTCGATGCGCGATGGGGTTATCTCAGGTATCTTCGACAAGAAGCCGCTGGATTACGAAGGTGCGGTCAACGCCATGCTCGGCCGCAAGATCCAGCTCGAGCGGATCGTCGCCAGGAATTCGGCCAAAGCAATTTTCACTGCCGACGCGCTGCGGATTGCTGAAGGCGCCAGGCCGATCTCGCTGACCCTCGGCGATGGCGAGGTCGTTGCCATCACCGGCCTTGTCGGTGTCGGCAAGACCGTGCTCGCCGAGACGCTGTTCGGCCTGCGCCAGCCGCTGGCCGGGACCATGGTGCTGAACGGGAAACCTTATGCTCCGGCATCGACCGGCGAAGCGATTGCCGCCGGTGTGTTTCTCGTCGCCAAGGACCGAGGCGAAAACGGCATCGTCGGCGACTTCAACATCCAGGAGAATATCAGCCTGCCGTTCCACAGCCGCATGTCGCGTCTCGGTGTTCTCAAACGCCGTATCGAACGCGCCATTGCCCGCCAGCAGATCCAGGAGCTCGGCATCGTCTGCCGCTCGGAGAGGGACGAGATGGCGTCGCTTTCCGGCGGCAATCAGCAGAAGGTGATGGTCGCCCGCTGGATGTCGCAGGCGGCAAGGCTTTTCATCCTCGACGAGCCCTTTCAGGGCGTCGACATTTCGGCTAGGCGCGACATCGCCGCCAAGCTGCGGGCCAGCGCCCACGGCCGCGCGACGCTGCTGTTCGTCACCGAACTCGACGAAGCCCTGGAGACGGCCGATCGCATCCTGGTGATGTCGGAGCAGACGATCGTCGGCGAGCACCGCAATACCGATGTCGATCTCGAGCGTCTGCTGGCCGAAGTGGCGGGCGGGCCGTTGCACAGCGCAGCCTGACGGCGGGATGACGATGAGAATTGGAATGGAGAGGGCATGAATTCGGGTTGGATAAAGACGGTGCCGGCGTGCGGGAGCGCTGAATGATCCTGCGCGACAATGCTATTCGCTACGGCTTCATCGTTCTGTTGTTCGGGCTGATCGGCTATTTCGCCGTCGCTGCCGATGGTTTCGTCTCGCCGCAAAGTGCTGTCTTCATCTTCCAGTCGGTCGCCATCACCGGCGTTCTGGCGCTCGGCGTCACCGCCACGCTGGTCGTCGGCGGCTTCGACCTGTCGATCGGCTCTGTCGCCACCAGCGCCATGATGGCGGCTGCCTATGTCATGGTGGTGCTGGGGCAGAACGCCGTCGTGGCGGTCGTCGTCTGTCTTGTGATCGGCGCCGTCGTCGGCCTGATCAATGGCTGGCTGATCGTCTATATGCGGGTTCCGGACCTTTTGGCGACGCTCGGCATGATGTTCCTGCTTGTCGGCCTGCAGCGCATCCCGACCGAAGGCCGTTCGATCGCCACCGGCATGACCATGCCCGACGGCTCGGTCGCCAACGGCAGCTTCGGCGCCGCGTTCCTGGCGCTTGGCCGCCATCGCTTCGATTTCTTCATCCCGAACCTCATTCCGGTGTCGGTCGTCGTTCTGCTCGTGCTGGCGGTGCTGATCTGGTTTTTTCTCGAATACACGCGTTTCGGGCGCATGATGTATGCGGTCGGCAGCAACGAACGCGCCGCAGAACTCGCCGGCGCGCCTGTCAAGGCATACAAAATCTGGGCCTACGTTATTTCGGGAGTTTTTGCCTCGATCGGCGGCATTTTGCTCGCTGCCCGGCTTGGACGCGGCGACATCGCCTCGGGTAATAATCTGTTGCTCGACGCGGTGGCTGCGGCACTCATCGGTTACGCGGTTCTCGGCGCCGCCAAGCCGAACGCCTTCGGCACGGCTGTCGGCGCGGTGTTTGTCGGCGTGCTGCTGCAAGGCCTGACGATGATGAACGCGCCTTACTACACGCAGGATTTCGTCAAGGGCGTGGTTCTCGTGGTCGCCCTTGTCTTTACCTTCGCCCTTTCCGGCAGGGGCAGGAGATAGGGTTCGACCGGGTCATATTTTGGGTTCAACAAGTGGAGGAAACGACGTGAACATCACAAGAAGGCTTTTGGGGAAGGCAGCGCTCGGGCTTGCCGGCGCAACATTGCTGATGCAGATGCCGGCAATAGCGCAGGACAGGCCGGCGCCGTTCGACAAGCCGGGTGCCGTCAAGATAGCGCTGGTCCGCTATCTCTCGACCGGCGACTTCTTCCAGGCCTACCTTTCCGGCGTCGAGGCGCAGGCCAAGGCGCTCGGTGTCGACCTGCGCGTGCTCGATAGCCGCCAGGACGCGGCGCTTCAGGCGGACATGGTCGACCAGGCTATCGCGCTCGGCGTCCAGGGCATCATCATCCAGCACGGACTGACGGAATCGATGAAGGACGCCGCCCAGCGTGCGGTCGACGCCGGCATCAAGGTTGTCGCCTTCGACGTCAATGTCGAAAACCCCAAGATCCCGCAGATCGAACAGTCCGACCGCGACCTCGCGCGCCTGGCGCTCGAACAGGCGGTCAAGGACAATGGCGAGAGCTGGAAGGCCGGCTATGTCTATGTCGCCGGCATCGCGCCGCTCGACCGCCGCAACGAGACCTGGGTCGAATTCAAGAAGAAATATTCGGGCATCAACGAAGCCGCCATGTTCGGCACGCTCGACAATCCGATCGCCAATTCGGTCGCCAACCAGGCCCGTTCGGTGCTATCGGCCCATCCCGACATCAAGGTGATGTTCGCGCCCTATGACGAATTCGCCAAGGGCGTGAAGATCGCGGTCGACGAGGCCGGGCTGAACAAGGACATCAAGATCTATTCGGCCGACATCTCGACCTCGGATATCGCCGCGATGCGCGAGCCGGACAGCGCCTGGGCGGCAACCGCCGCCACCAACCCGGCCGTCGTCGGCCAGGTCTCGGTGCGTGCGCTGGCGCAGCTCCTGGCCGGCGAGGATCCCGGCCACAACGTCATCGTGCCGCCGACGCTGATCACCCAGAAGGATCTGCTCGACAAGGACATCAAGAACATGGAGGACCTCTCGGCCAAGCTGCCGCAATTCGCCCATGCCGATGTCGCGATGCCGACCTGGATGCCGAACCCGAACGCGAAGTAGCGTTTCAAGCAAAAGGAAAGAGCGGACAAGGCTATAAGCCTTTGGCGGACATGTGGAACTAGACGCGTACTCGGAACCAAGAGCCGCCTGCTGCAGGGTGTTGCAGGCGGCTCTTCTTGTCTTGCCGAAGATGTTTTCACCGCGGGTTTGCCGGATTTAATTGTCGCCAGTTCCGATTTTGCAACGTTGCAAAAATCATGCGCGAAAGTATCGGTTTATCGGGAGTTTTGCGAAAGGCTGATGATGTCAGCGAATGAGATTGATGTTGAAGTCTTTAAGCAGATCGAACAGCAATTGCACTGGCCAGAGGTTCGTTCTTCCCGGGACGCCGTCTCCCCATTTTTGGGGGAAATTTCTTGGATTTTGGCAGTTCTGGCGGGTTTATGACAAAGCTGTAGTGATTGATTCTCTGTTCCAAGAAACGCACTCGGGCAGAGCCACTCTACCTGAAATCCGTGATTTCGCCGTCAAGCCCATCGCGGCGGATGCTGTCTTGGTTCTATATCGTAGTATCCGCCGATCAGATGGGGGGACGCCTGAGAGGAGGACTCTTCGGAGTTCGATCTGGAAGCTTTTTGATGGGCGATGGCAGATGCTCTTCCATCAAGGAACGATTGTTCCGTATGTGTCGTCAGTTTCGGATATTTGCGAACCTCGGAGAGGTAGCTTGTGAAGATTGAGGTTTTGACAGAGGCAACTCCGACCGTGACGGAAGCGATCTCCCAATTGGTGTCTCAACTATCAACGAAGGCAGCCACCCCAACATTCGACAGCATCACTAGGGTCGTAAAATCGCCTGCTACTATTCTTCTCGTAGCCCGTTCGGAAGAGGGTGCCTACGTTGGCATGTTGACGCTCGTGCTCTTCGAAATCCCTACGGGGATCAGGGCTATAATTGAAGATGTCGTTGTTGACGCTGGTCATCGAGGTCAGGGCTTCGCGGAAGCCCTGACACGAGAAGCGCTGAGGCAGGCACAAGAGGCTGGCGCAAGAACAGTGGACTTAACTTCCCGCCCGTCGCGAAAGGCTGCCAACGCCTTATATCAGAAACTTGGTTTCGAGCGGCGGGAGAGCAACGTGTATCGCTTCTCGTTCCCTTTCCAGTCGCAGAATTCCTAAGTTTCGCGACAGCTTCGGCTATTCGTTGAACAGATCGGAATGGGAGCCGGTGCGAGCTAGCTGGAGTTCATCGCCGGCAACTCGGTAGATCAAGAGCCAGTCCGGTTCTATGTGAGCGTCACGAAAGCCTTTCCAATCGCCTTTCAGCGAGTGGTCCTTATAGCTCGCCGGTAGCTCATCTCCGGCGAGCAGGAGGCCTAGCAGTTCGCGCAACTTGCCAAGATCTTTGCCCCGCTTCTCCGCACGTTTCACGTCGCGACGGAATTGCCCAGAGCGAACGGGCGTCAGCACGTCACATTCCCAAATCCTTGAACAACTCATCGGCCGAGGCGAAAGGCTTGCCCTTGCCACGTTCCAATTCGGTCATGGCCTTTCGAGTCGTTGCGTTCGGCACTTTCACCGGGAAGGGAAATTCCTTGTCGGCGGCGACGCGGACCAGCAGCAGGCGAATGGCGTCGGAAACGGACAATCCCATTGCCGCCAAGGCCTCCGTTGCCTGATCCTTTGTCGCCGTATCGATCCGAGCGCGGACCACGGTATCCGTTGCCATGTTGTGACTCCTTAAGAGAGCCACAATGTAGCTACAAAATACCAATTACGCAAGTGTGATCCCCGATCGCGCCTACCTCAACGCCGCCGCGATGTTGCCGCCATCGACCGTCGTCACATCGGCGGTGGTCCGCTCGGCCAGCGCCTGATGCAGGAAGGCCTGGGCCACGTCTTCTGCCGTCACTTCCTGCCCGAGCAGGTTGCCCGACATGTACTCCTTCTCCGACACGCCGCGCGCGCCCGAGCGGCTGGCGATCATGGCGTCGGTCAACAGCCCCGAACGGATGCGGTCGGCGTTGACGGCATTGGAGCGGATGCCATGCGCGCCGTAGTCGAGGGCATATTGCCTGGACAAAAACAGCGTTGCCGCCTTGGGAATGCCATAGGCGCCGAATTTCGGCCCCGGATTGACCGCCTGCTTGGAGGTATTGAACAACAGCACGCCGCCGGTGCCCTGTTCCAGCATGATGCGCACGGCATTCTGCGCCGCCGACTGGTGGGCGAAGAAATTGAGTTCGAAACTCTTGCGCAAGGTGGCGTCGTCGAGTTCGCCGATCCGGCCCTCCCAGGCAGCACCGGCATTGGAGACGAGAATGTCGAGGCCGCCGTAGACGTCGACCGCTTTGTCGAAGGCGGCGCGCATCTGCACCGGATCGGTGATGTCGGCGCCAATGCCGATCGAACCGTTACCGGCCTTTTTTGCCGCCTCGGCAGCCCTTGACCCATCGAGATCGACGACGACGGCATGGGCACCGTTGTCGGCGAACAGCTTTGCCGTGGCAGCACCGATCGCGCCGGCGCCGCCGGTGACCAGCATCACCTGGCCGGTCAGCGGCTTCGGCTTGTTGGCGGCGAGCTTGGCCTGTTCCAGCGACCAGTATTCGAGCGGGAACAGGTCGGCTTTGGAGAGCGGGCGGAAATCGCCGACGGCTTCGGCGCCGCGTACCGCCTCGATCCACATTTCGCCGACGTCGGAGGCGATCTTCGCATCCTTGAGCGTGCGACCGTGGCCGAACATGCCGAGGCCGGGCACCAGCGTCAGCCGCGGCATCGGGTCGAGCATGGTGCGCTTCACGTCGTCGAGCGCATCATTGGTTTCGAAATAGGCGCGATAGTCCTTGGCGAATTTCTCGACATGCTGGCGGATGACGGATTTGTAGTCGCCGACCTTGTCCGCGTTGGGCGCCGGCAGTGCCATCGGTCCGGTCTTGATGCGGATCGACAGGTCGGGTGTCGACACGCCGCGTCCGGCATAGTCGGCAATTTTTGCCGAATTGGTGAAATCGACGATCGCATCCGAGGTGCGGAAATCGCTGATCATGCGGTCGAAGCGGCCTTCGCCGCGTGCCACCGCCGCTGCGCCGCGCAGCATCGGCGCAATCTCCGCGGGCTTCGCCAGCCTGGCCGGCAGTGCCACCTTTTCGGTGCGCGGCTTGCCGTTCCCAGCGATGAAATCCTCGGCGACGTTCACATAATGGATCATCCTGTCATAGGCCTGCCTGGCATCGTCGCCGAAGGTGAAGATGCCGTGCTTGTCGAGGATCAGGCCTTCGACCGTCGGATCGGCGTCGAATACATCGGCGGCCGCCTTGGCCAGATCGAAGCCCGGCATGATGTAAGGCACGAATCCCATTTTCTCGCCGAACACCTTCCGGCTCAGCGCCTCGCTGTCCTCCTGGTCGACGATGGCCAGGATCGCCGTCGAATGGGTGTGGTCGACGAATTTGTGCGGCAGGAAGGCGTGCAGCAGCGTCTCGACCGAAGGGTTGGGCGAGGACGGGTCGATGAGGTTCGCCCGCTGCAGCGCGACCATGTCCTCGTCGGAGAGCTTCTTGAGCGACCGCGCCTTCAACAGCGCGCCGAGCTTGACCGCCGGCAGGCCCTGCGGCTCGATGACGCCCATGTCCCAGCCGCTGCCCTTGACGCAGAGCACGTCCCATTCGTCGCCGACAAGGTCGGTGGCCTTGGTCTTGCACGATGTATTGCCGCCGCCATGGAGGACGAGCCGCGGCTCGCCGCCCAGCAGCCTGGTCGTATAGACGCGCAGCGCCAGGTCGCGGGCCACACCCTTCTTTGCATAGTCGGCGACCAGCTTCTCCGCCTCGCCGTCATTCCACAGGTTCTTCATGTCAGCTTCGTCCGATTTCTCTTTTGTTGTGAACAGGAATACCGCGACGCCTTGATGACAATGCGTCGGCGGCTCTAGGTATCAGGCGACCTCTTTTGCTGCTGCTCCGGCATGGTCGAGCAGCCGTCGCGCCATGCGCGCGCCTACGACCAGATGGGTGCAGAGCCCGCCGGCGATCGCCGCGACGAGCGGTTCGAACTTGCTGTCCTCCTGCACCACCACAAGGCGCTTTTCGATGCTGTGCAGCGATGACAGCTCTGCCGAAATCAGCCGGCGGTTGTAGCTGCAGTCGAGCGCCTGGCCTCGGGCGTCGATGATCTGCCCGGCAATGACGCCGGCCGCACCCGCCTTGCGCAATGCAGCCATTTCGCTCTCGGTCAGCGCGCCGCATTTGACCAGATGGCTGTCGGTGTCCACCGAGCCGACCGAATACAGCGCCAGGTCGCACTCACCGATGCCCGACAATTGCTCGCGGATCACCGGCTCGGCGCGCAGGCCGCGTGCCAGTTCTTCCGTCGTCAGAACCAGCGGCGCGTAGAAGTTCAGTCCCTTGGCGTTGAGCCGGCGCGCGATTTCCATGGTGCACTGGTCCGGCCGGTACGAATAGGGGGCGCCCAGATTGCCGCAGAGCTGCACCACGGTGACGTCCTGCAGATCGGCATAGGACATGATGTCGGCGATGGTGTAGATGGTCCGCCCCCAGGCGACGCCGATACGGTCGCCCTTCCTGACCAGCTCGAGAAAGACGCTTGCCGCCAGCACCGCGATGTCGGTCGAGGGGTCGGCGACATAGCCGTTTTCCGGCGCGATCCAGACCGCGTCGAGCTTCAGCGCGTCTTCCAGCTTGCGCGCCAGCACGTCGTCGGTGAAAAGCTGGGTCGAGGTCGAGATGTTGACGATGCCGGTCTCGCGCGCCTTGCGCAGATACATCGCCACCGAGGCACGGGAAATCTTGAGCTGGCTGGCCACCTGGTCCTGGCGCAGGCCGTGTGCATAGTAAAGCCAGGCGGCCTTGTGGATAAGCTGTTCTGCCGGTCGGATCGCCATGCCATCTCCTCGCTGACATTATTCACGGCTCTCGACAAAAGTCAAACCTTAGGCTGCGCACCTGATCCGACACCTGGCATTCCGGATGTCAGTAATTGCGCATTTATTGTTATCTCGGTACAATAAACCGATCAGGAGGTCCGACAATGAACGTATCATTGGGAGAGCGTTGGGAAACCTTTGTTTCCAACATCGTCAAGTGCGGCCGCTACGGTTCTGCCAGCGAAGTCGTGCGCGAGGGCCTGCGCCTTGTCGAAGAGCGCGAGGAAAAGCTGAAGGCGCTCCGTGCCATGGTGGACAAGTCGTTTGCTGAAGGCGGCGAAGCCACCGAGCAGGATATTGACGCCGCCTTGGAAGCCAAGGCCAAGCAACTCGCAAGGGAAGGCTTTTAGGAGTGCCACGGCTGCGCATGCTGCCGTCGGCACAAGCAGATTTGGTCAATATCCTTGAATACCTCACTCGTGAAAGCGGCAGCCTGTTTATTGGCGGGCGTTTTGTGGATGCTCTGCGCCAGAAATGCCGTGATCTGGCGAGCTTGCCGGCGACGATTGGTCGTGCTCGTCCCGAACTCCGGCCGGACGTCCGAAGTTTCGCTTTCAGGGGATACGTGATTTTCTTCCGCTATAATGGCGACTTTTTCGAAGTGGCGAATATCGTGGAAGGGCATCGGGACATCGACGCTTTGTGGCCGGAGGGTGAGGGCGGGGAGGGGCGTCCCAAGTAATGGGCGAAGTGTCTGATGGCGGTGCACGAATCCAGTACGCGCTCAGGATCTGGTGGTAAGAAGGCTCGACCAGACATTGCGGAGGACGGGATGGGCAATCCCTACGAACAGGATCTCGACAGGAATCCGGCCAACCACCAGCCGCTGACGCCGCTCACCTATTTTGAGCGGGCGGCAAAAACCTTTCCCGACCAGACCGCCATCATCCATGGCCGCCAACGCACGACCTATCGCGATTTCTGGAAGCGCTCGCTGAGGCTTGCCTCGGCGCTGGCGAAGCGCGGTATCGGCAAGGGCGACACCGTCACCGTCATGCTGTCGAACACACCGCCGATGCTGGAAGCGCATTTCGGCGTGCCGATGACCAGGGCGGTGCTGCATTCGCTCAACACCCGCCTCGACGCCGCCGTCATTGCCTTCCAGCTCGATCACGCCGAAAGCAAGGTGCTGATCGTCGACCGCGAATTCGCCGGCGTGGTTCGGCAAGCGCTGACGCTGGCCAAGGTCAGGCCGCTGCTGATCGATTACGACGATCCCGACTATGCCGCCGATGCGCCCTATGCCAAGGGCGAGCGGATCGGCACGCTGGACTACGAGGCGTTTGTCGCCGACGGCGACGAGGATTTCGCCTGGTCGATGCCGGACGATGAATGGGATGCCATTTCGCTCAACTACACCTCCGGCACGACAGGCAATCCGAAGGGCGTCGTCTGTCACCACCGCGGCGCGGCACTGATGGCCTATGCCAACACCATCCATGCCGGGATGGGCAAGCACCCGGTCTATCTGTGGACGCTGCCGATGTTCCACTGCAACGGCTGGTGCTTTCCCTGGACGCTTGCCGTGCAGGCCGGCACGCATGTCTGCCTGCGCTGGGTGCGGCCGAAGCCGATCTACGACGCCATCGCCGATCACGGCGTCACCCATCTGTGCGGTGCACCCATCGTCATGTCGGTGCTGATCAACGCCTTGGACGAGGACAAGCGGCAATTCCCGCAGACCGTCACCTTCAACACCGCCGCGGCGCCGCCGCCTGAGGCGGTGCTGTCGGGCATGGCCGATGCGGGCTTTGCCGTCACCCATCTCTACGGCCTGACCGAAACCTATGGCCCGGCCGTCGTCAACGAATGGCATGGCGAGTGGGACCTGCTGGAGAAAGGGGCGAGGGCGGCGAAGAAGGCCAGGCAAGGCGTACGCTATGCCGCGCTCGAAGGCCTGACGGTGATGGACCCGCAGACGATGCAAGAGACGCCGGCCAACGGCGAGACGATCGGCGAGGTGATGTTCCGCGGCAACATCGTCATGAAAGGCTATCTCAAGAACCGCAAGGCGAGCGACGAGGCCTTTGCCGGCGGCTGGTTCCATTCGGGCGACCTCGGCGTCATGCACCCGGACGGGTACATCCAGCTCAAGGACCGTTCCAAGGACATCATCATCTCCGGCGGCGAAAACATCTCCTCGATCGAGGTCGAGGAGGCGCTGTACAAGCATCCCGCCGTCGCTTCTTGCGGCGTTGTCGCCCGATCCGACGACAAATGGGGCGAGGTGCCGGTCGCCTATGTCGAGCTGAAGCCGGGCAAGGCGGCGACCGAGGCGGAGGTAATCGAGCACTGCCGCGCGCTGCTCGCCCGCTTCAAGGTGCCGAAAGCGGTGATCTTCGCGGAAATCCCGAAGACTTCGACGGGCAAGATCCAGAAGTTCCGGCTGCGGGAGATGGCAAAGCAGCCTTAGGTCGTGTGGACTCTTGGGATTCCCAAGGCTGAGCAAATCAGATTCAAGGCTGTCTTTTGGAGGCAGCCATGGGTGTTCTCGA